>NZ_JBANBA010000020.1:0-106621 GCF_059803475.1 Bradyrhizobium sp. UFLA05-89
TCCTCGATCTCGCGTTGAATCTCCTTCAATATGCGATTCTCACCCAGCTTGGTCCGTGGATTTCTGACTCAGTAAGACTAAAGCGCGATGAGATTGGGATGAATCGTCATCGCGCTTTAGGCTGTTGTTTGAGCATGATCTTTTCGGAAAACCGCTTCACACTTTTCCGGATCAAGCTCTAATGCGCTGCACCGGCGGCTCCGGCAAGTCTGGCGGAGCCGTGGTTGCGGGACAGCACGAGAGGCCTATTCGGCCGCGCTCGTACCGACGGCTGCAATCTCCACCCCATCGCGCACAGGACGGGTCTCCGCGGGAGGCAGGCGCTTCCCGAACTCGCGGCGCAGCAGCCACACGCTGAGAGCGGCCTGCAACGTCGTCGCCGCGATCGAGAGGTACCAGACCTGCTCGATCCGGAAACCCGGCCGCGTCGACAGCCAGATCGCCGGCAGCGAGTAGGTGAGCACGCGTGTCACCGAGCTAAGCAGCACCGGCTTGGTATTGCCGAGGCCCTGGAACATGCTCGAGCAGGTGAAGATCAAGCCCTGCGCCACCATGTTGAACGAGATGATCCGCAGGAACAGGAAGGCGATCCTCATGGTCTCGCGGTCGTTCGAGAATCCGGCGAGCAACCACTGTGGCTTCGATTGCGCAAGGATCATGAAGCCGATCATCACGACGGTGACGATCAGCACCGCCTTGACGAAGGTTTCCCGCACGCGCGCACCGTTTCCGGCGCCGACATTCTGGCCGGCGATCGGCCCGGCCGCGAGCGCAACCGCAAGCCCCGGCATCTGGATCAGACCGAGCACCCGCTGTCCGATCCCGAATCCCGCCTGGGCCGGCGCGCCGAAATCGCGCAGCACGTAATAGACCACCGCCATGAAGAAGAACATCATCGCGAACTCGCCGCCGGCCGGCAGGCCGACATTGAGGATCCGCTTCCAATGCTGGAGCTGCGGCCGCCATTTCCGAGGGTCGAAGGCGACGTAGCGCTCCAGTCTGCGGAAATACGCATACAGCATCAGCACGCCGGTCAGGACGCCGATGGAGCTTGCGAGGCCCGCACCGGCCACGCCGAGCGGATGACCCGTGCCCCAGCCCGCGATCAAGACCGGTGCCAGCGCGATGTTGATGACGACAGCAAGTGCCTGGACGAGCATGGTAGGCCGCACGATGCCGGTCGCCCGCAGCGCGGACGCCATCACCTGTATGGCAAATTGCAGCGCCAGAGCCGGCACGAACCACAGCAGATAGGTGCTGCCCGCCTCGATGGTGGCTTCGTCCGCGGCAATCGAACGCATATAGGGGCGGGACAGCGCGGACCCTGCGACCAGTGTCGCGAGCCCAAACAGCACCGACAGGACGATGGCCTGGTTGAAGATCAGGTTGGCGTCGTCTCGATCCTTGCGTCCCACGGCATGCGCGATCAGCGCGACCGTGCCGACGCCGAGCACCTGCATCAGCGCATTGACGAGGAAGCCGGCATTGCCGGCCGCGGCCACGCCCGCGATGGCGGCCTCGCCTAGTCCCGAGACGAAATAGAGATCGACGAGCTGGCAGAGCATGATCGTGATCATCCCGACCACGATCGGCGGGGCCATGGTCAGGATGTGGCTTGCGATGGAGCCGCGTGTCAGGTCTTTCATGTCGTTCCATTTCCGGCGGCGTGGCCTTCGGACGAGCGTCCGTCAGCCACGCGCCACTTCCTCATCCCACTGCTGCACTCGGTCCGAACTCGATCACCTGACGCTCGAACAGGCCGCGATAGAGGCCGCCTGGCCGAGCCGTCAGCGCCTTGTGGGTGCCCTGCTCGACGATCTCGCCGCGGTCGAACACCAGGATGCGATCTAGGCTGCGCACCGTCGACAGGCGATGCGCGATCACGATCGAGGTGCGGCCCTTCATCAGCCGCTCCATCGCCTGCTGGATCAGCGCCTCCGATTCCGAGTCGAGGCTCGACGTCGCCTCGTCCAGGATCAGCACCGGCGCGTCCGCCAGGAATGCGCGCGCCAGCGCGACGCGCTGCCGCTCGCCACCCGACAGTTTCACGCCGCGCTCGCCGACCAGCGTGCCGTAGCCTTTCGGCAGGCGCAGGATGAAGTCGTGCGCATTCGCCAGCCGCGCCGCCTGCTCGATCGCCTCCAGGCTGGCGCCGGGCCGGCCGTAGGCGATGTTCTCGGCGAGCGAACGGTGGAACAGGATCGGCTCCTGCTGCACGATCGCGATCTGGCTGCGCAGCGATTGCTGCGTCGCCTTCGCAATATCCTGCCCGTCGATCAGCACGCGGCCATCAGAGACGTCGTAGAGCCGCTGCACCAGCTTGACGAAGGTCGTCTTGCCGGAGCCGGAGCGGCCGACAAGTCCCACGCGCTCGCCAGCGCGGATGTCGATCGACAGGCCGTCATACAGCGGCGCGGGATGGCCGCCATAGTGGAACGTCACGTCGTCGAACACGATACGGCCACCCTCGATCAGGATCGGCGTTGCATCAGGCGCATCGGCAATGCCGATCGGCTCGTCATGGATCGCGACCAGCTCCTCCATGTCGTTGACCGAGCGCTGCAGGTTGTTGATGTGCATGCCGACGTCACGCAAGTACGCGTGAATGATGTAGTAGCTGGTCAGCACATAGGTGACGTCGCCGGGTGAGGCGCGCCCCGCCATCCACAGCAGCACCGAGCCGCCGATCACCGACGCGCGCAGGCACAGCAGCAGCGAAAGCTGCGACAGCGCCGTGTAGTTGTAGCGCAGCCAGGTCCGCCGCACGCGCACGCGCCAGCGCTTGATGACGCGGGCGAGCCGTGCGTCCTCGCGCGCCTCCGCGCCGAACGACTTCACCACCGCGTTGCAGGTCAGCGCATCCGCGAGCGTGCCGCCGACCTTGGTGTCCCAGCCGTTGGAGACGCGCGCGGCCGGCGCGATGTAGCGCGTGGAGAACAGCGCCGTCATCGTGACGTAGACCAACGCGCCGAGCGCGACCACCGCGCCGAGCGAGGCCCAGTGCACGCCTAACAGGATCATCGAGCCGACGAGCACGCTGAGCGAAGGCAACAGCGCCAGCAGGATGGTGTCGTTCAACAGGTCGAGCGCCCACATGCCGCGGGTGATCTTGCGCACCGTCGAGCCGGCGAACGAGTTGGCGTGCCAGTCGGTCGAGAAGCGCTGCACGCGCATGAAGGCGTCCTGCGCGATCTCGGACATCAGCTTCAGCGTGAACGGCACGATCACCTGCAAGCCGGCCAGCCGCAGCACCATCGAGGTAAAGCCGAGCGCCACGATCGCGCCGAACGCGACCAGCGCCGCATGGCGCGCGGCAGGATCGTCGGGACCGTGCGTCAGGGCGTCGACGAGACGCCCGGAGAACACCGGCATGAAGAGGTCGGCAACCGTCGCGCCCAACAGGCCGCCGCCGACCGCGAGCGCGCGCCCCGGCTGCTTCAGCCAGTGGCGGAATACGAAGGGCAGCACCACGCGTATCGCCGCGGGCCTTTTTGACAGTGCGGTCATGGCGTTATCCGGCTGCGCGCTGGCGCAGTCCGGCTCCATCAATGGACGCATGACGGCCACGAAGGCCGAAAATGGCGTCGTTAAATCAGGTCGTCGCTTGGGAATTGGAGCGGCCGGGGAATCGGGCCCGGTCGAAGCTGGCGAAAGCGGTCTCTAAAGGACCGAAGACACACCGAGCTTGAACATCGAGCGCGGGCGTACGATCTGCGAATGCGTGGAAATCATGCAAATCCCTCCCGGTTCGAGCAATGAGGCGCGCTTTATAGATGCATCGGTTGCGATTTGCAACACGGCTCGCGCAAGATGTCGCGCGAGTGTTGCAAATTTAATGCGCGTCGCCGCCGCCTTGATCTCCGCCGTCATGCCACGCGAAGGCGGGGCATCCAGTATTCCAGAGACGCCTGACGTCCCTCGCGCTGCCGCAGTGTACTGGATCGCCCGATCAAGTCGGGCGATGACGCCGTGTGTGTGGCACCGTCACGACAAATTTAATGCGCGTCGCCGCCGCCTGCGAGGGACGCCGGCTTGTTCAGGAGCAGCACCAGCAGGCTCAGGCCGAGATAGAACAGCGTCAGCATGAAGAAGGCGTCGCCATAGCCCATCACGACGGCCTGACGGTGCACGATCTGGGTGAGCTGCTTCATCGCCATCAGCGTGGCATCGCCCAGGCCCTGGAATTTCTGCATGAAAGTGTTGAGCGTCTCGGTCGCCGTTGCGTTGCCCCAGGTCACGCGCTCCTGAAGACGCGTGATGTGCAGATCGGTGCGGTCGTTGAGCACGGTGTTGATCACCGCGAGGCCGACGGCGCCGCCGAGGTTGCGCATCAGGTTGAACAGGCCGGAGGCGTTCTTGACCCGATCCGGCGGCAGCGTGCCGAGCGCGATGTTGTTGGTCGGCACCATCGCGAACATCATGCCGACGCCGCGCAGGATCTGCGGCAGCAGCAGCTCGTAGAAATCGAAGTCGCGGGTGATCCAGGTCATCTGGTAGGAGCCGATCGCGAACACGATCAGCCCGAACGCGATCATGTAGCGCATGTCGAAGCGCAGCATGAGACGGCCGACCAGCGGCGCGACCAGGAACATCGTGGCGCCGGAGACGAACATGGTCTCGCCGATCATCAGCGCGCTGTAGCCGCGCACTTCGGCGAGATAGCGCGGATAGATGTAGGTCAGGCCATAGAGCCCGATGCCGATGCAGAACTGCAGCACGCAGCCGACCGCGAAATTGCGGTTGGAAAAGGTACGCAGGTTGACGATCGGTTCGGCCGCAGTGAAGACGCGCCAGAAGAAGGCGATCGCGGAGACGGCACAGACCCAGGCGAAGATCGCCACCGACGTGTCCTGGAGCCATTCATATTGCGGGCCTTCCTCGAGCACATATTCCAGCGAGCCGAGGAAACCGGCCATGAAGATCAGGCCCCACCAGTCGAAGCGGTCGAGCAGCTCGAAATGCGGCTCGTCGAAATCGACCAGCGCCAGCACGCCCAGCGTGATGCCGATGCCGGGCACGACGTTGATGAAGAACAGCCAGTGCCAGGACATAAGGTCGGTGATGTAGCCGCCGACGGTCGGACCGACGGTCGGCGCCAGCGTCGCGACGAGACCGATGATGGGGCCGACGATGTGGAATTTCGTGCGCGGAAACACGGTGTAGGCGGAGGCGAAAACCGTCGGGATCATCCCGGCGCCCAGGAATCCCTGAAGCGCGCGCCACAAGATCATCTCCTCGATCGAGGAGGCGAAGCCGCACAGCAGGCTCGATGCGGTGAAGCCTGCCGCCGAGATCGCAAACAACAATCGCGTGCCGAGCGCGCGCGACAAGAATCCCGAGAGCGGAATCGCGATCACTTCGGCGATCAGATAGGCGGTCTGCACCCAGGAGACTTCGCTCTGGCTCGCCGACAGGCCGGCCTGGATCTCGGACAGCGATGCCGAGACGATCTGGATGTCCAGGATCGACATGAACATCCCGAACACCATGATGATGAAGGCGAACAGCCGCTTCGGCTCGATGCGCTCCGAAGCGGGGTTCGCCATCATGGCGGGATTGGCGGTCGTTGCAGTCGCCATCGTCTGGCCTCGCAG
This sequence comes from Bradyrhizobium sp. UFLA05-89, assembly GCF_059803475.1. Taxonomy (NCBI): domain Bacteria; kingdom Pseudomonadati; phylum Pseudomonadota; class Alphaproteobacteria; order Hyphomicrobiales; family Nitrobacteraceae; genus Bradyrhizobium; species Bradyrhizobium sp. UFLA05-89. Next base: position 5,595 of record NZ_JBANBA010000020.1, read on the forward strand.
GGCTGTTCGCTTACTGCGGATGGATCATCGTGGGATCGTCGAGATCGATTTCACTATCGGCGTCGGCCGCGCCCTTGTTGGTGTCGACGGTCGCGTAGACCGACATGCCGGCGCGCAAGAGATTCTGCCGCGCGACCGACTTCGGAACGCGGATGCGGACCGGCAGGCGCTGCACGATCTTGGTGAAATTGCCAGTGGCGTTGTCGGGCGGCAGCAGCGTGAACACCGAGCCTGCGGCCGGCGAGATGCTGTCGACCATGCCGGAGAACTTGCGCATGCCGTAGGCATCGACCTTGATCGTCACCGGCTGGCCGGGACGGATGCGCTTGAGCTGGGTTTCCTTGAAATTGGCGTCGATATAGACCTCCTCGAGCGGCACGATGTTGCCGAGCCGCTGGCCGACCGCGACGAAGTCTCCGGTGTTGACGAGGCGGTTGGAGAAGGTGCCGTCGACCGGCGCGCGCACCGAGGTGAAGCTGAGGTCGCGCTCGGCTTTCGCAAGCGTGGTCTTCAACTCCGCAAGCTGCGCCTGCGCCTCGGCCTGCTGCGCCTTGGCGACGTCGACATTGCTGACTGCGACGTCGTAAGCGGCCTGCGCCGCCTTGACCGCGGCGGCGCCCTGGTCGCGTCCGGCTTCCGAAGTCTCGAACGTGGCGCGCGAGGCAAAGCCCTTGCTGCTCAGCGCCTGCTGGCGCTCATAGTCGAGGTCGGCGCGCTTGAGGCCCGCTTCGGCGGAAACGAGCTGCGCCTTGGCCTGCACGACCTGACTGTCGAGCGCTGCGACCTGGCGGCCGATACGATCGATGGTGGCCTGCTGGGTTGCGATCCTGGTCGCGGCGGCGTCGACTGCGATCTTGTAGTCGCCGTCGTCGATGCGCAGGACGACGTCGCCGGCATGCACCAGCGTGTTGTCGCCGGGCAGGATCGAGGAAATGTGGCCGGCAACTCGCGCACCCAGCATGGTGTTGTTGGCGCGCACATAGGCGTCATCGGTGGAAACGTAGAAGCGGCCGACCAGCGTGTAGTAGCCGGCATAGCTCGCTGCCGCGAGCGCAAGCAGAAGCCCGACGCCCATCAGGACGAATTTGCGCTTGCCGGATTTCGGCGGGACGGCCTTCGGTGCAGACGCGCCGGTCGCCGGCGTACCCGGGGCAGGCTTCTCGATTGCCGGCCTCTCCGGTGTTTCGGCCGTGCGGCGTTTGCTCTCCTCGGCCACCGACCGCAACTGCTCGGCCAGTGCCGCCGAATTGTCACTCGCGGCTTCGCCCTGAGCTGGTGCTTGATCCTGGGAATCCTGGCGAAGGACGCGCGCGGCCTGGTCTCTCGATACGGCCATAAAGGCCTCCCCACAAAAACACGCGATCGGGCGAGCCGCGACGCGGCCCCTCGCCTTCGCCAAATGACGAATATCATTGACCGAACCGTTCGGTCAATATAGATTATTCCCCGATCGAACCCTAGTGGCCGGAATCCTTTCTTTGGGTTTCCGGCACCAAAATCCTCAGGGAACCCTGAATCAATGGTTGCAGCCGTTCGCGACACCGTCGCTGTCGTCTCAGAAGAGGACAGCTCCAAGCGCCGCCAGATCCTCGACGGCGCTCGCAGGGTGTTCATGGATCTCGGCTTCGACGGCGCCAGCATGGGCGAGATCGCGCGCGCGGCCGCGGTCTCCAAGGGCACGCTCTACGTCTACTTCGCCGACAAATGCGCACTGTTCGAAGCCATCCTCGAGGAGGAAGCACTTCAGCACGGCCAGGTCGTGTTCAACTTCGACCCTGCGCGCGATGCCGAGACCACGCTGAAGGAGTTCGGCCAGGCCTATATCCATTTGCTCTGCCGGCCCGGCGGGGGATCGGCGATCCGCACCGTGATGGCGATCGCCGAGCGCATGCCCGAGCTCGGCCGCCGCTATTACGCGTGCGTGCTGGACAAGACCGTCAACCGGCTCGCCGACTATCTGAAGGCGCATGTTGCACCGGGCGATCTCGCCATCGACGATTGCAACCTCGCCGCCTCCCAGTTCATGGAGGTGTGCAAGGCCTCGCTGTTCCTCCCCTTCATTTTCCAGGCCGCCCCAGCCCCATCCGAGGAGCGCATCATCGCCGTGGTCGACAGCGCGACGCGGATGTTTTTGGCCGCGTACCGGGCGAAGTGAGAACAGCAAGCGGCGTGTGATCTGCTCACCAAATCCACCAGTGTCATGCCCCGGCTTGACCGGGGCATCGGATCGCCCGATCAAGTCGGGCGATGACGGTTGAGGGTGGGGCAAGCGCGTTCCTCAATCTCGTCATTGCGACCAGCGCGTTGCGCATGCGGTCCGCGTGACGCTATACATAAGCCATGTCCTCTGATCTCCGCCTCAACCGCACGCCGGTCGACGTTCTCAACTACGAGATCGTTCAGGAGCAGGCATCTGCGTTCGGGCGGATGGGGCGAGCGCTGGAACAAGCGCTCGCGAAGCTGCGCGAATTCGATGCCACGCATCCGCCCGCGGATGCGCGTGCATCAACGCATCAGGCACGCCGCGCTCTGGTGATGGAGGCCGGCCACGCGCTCTGGATGTTCGTGGTACAGCGGGAGGCGTGCGGCATTCGCGACAGCCGACCCGTCATGCGCGACTACAACGTGCCAGGCGAGGTGCAGCGCTGCATGGGGCTGGTTCCGGCACCATCGATGCGGGCCGCAAAGTAGGTTCAACGATCACAGGCGTACGTGCGCCCTACTCGTCCTCGAACTCGTCTTCCTCGTTGACCTTCTCGCGCTTGCCTTTCCGACCGAGCGAGCCGGTCACGTAGGGGTCGCGCGAGTTGGCATAGGGATTACGCTGCTGGGCGCGGGCAGCGACCTCTTCGCCGGAGACGGCAGCCGGTTGGCAGATCAGGCGGCGGCTGGCGCGCCGCATCAAATCGACGTGGATGTGATCGTAGTGATAGACGTTGGAGCCCGGCGCGAGCACGGTCGTGAAATGCGCGCACGCGCCGGACTGCACGTCGCGCAGAAAACCCTGCTCCTCCGGCAGGCCGCGCCAGCCGTCCTTCACCGAGATGCGGCGGCCATCGACGAGCGTGAAGGCGGCGATGTCGAGCGCATTGCCGAAGGCGTGCTCTGAGATATGGGCGTGCGGATTGCCGTTCATGCCGCGGCAGGAATAGGCGGAGATCTGCTTGATCTCGACCACGCGCTGGCCGAACCAGCGCATCGCCGAGGGCTGCACGGTGTCGGCGAACCAGCGATCGAGCTCGGAGACGATCGGGCAGGCCAGCGTCGCGGTCGGCTTCACCGCAACCGGGCCGACGGCGCCGACGGGACTACCCTGCCCGGGACCAAGCCGCGGCAAGGGTTGCTGCTCGGGGCGCTGCGCATACGGCGCCTGCGATTGCGAGGAGTAATTCGGCCGCGCCGGATAGCTCGGCGCGTTCATGTAGCGCGCCGCTCCCGCCGCATCGGTGCCCTCGGGCGGCAGGTCGATCTCGTCTTCCTGCGGCGGTGCGACGCCGGGCGCGCTGAGCGAGATCGGACCTGAGCTTCCGCCATAGCCGGAGGGCTGGTTCTGGCGCTGCGGATAGCTCGAGGCGTTCGGATAGGCCTGGTTCGGATAGCTCTGGCTCTGCGGATAGCTCGGCTGCGTTCCCGGCCAGCGCGGCTGGTTGCCAATGCTCGCCGGCGGCCGCAGTTCCTCGTCGGCGAAGCCAAAGCTGCTGGAGCCTTCCCCGATGGCTGCCACTTTCAGCGGAAATTCTGCTCCACAGGCGCCGGGGCCGGAGATCGGCTCGATCCGGACGATCTCGGCGCTCTCTTTCACCGCGCCCGATTTCAGGCACGCGGCTTCCGCCTCGGCCCGCCACGGTTCGCGCTCGGCCTGGAAGAAGCCGCGTCCGCAACCCGCAAGCGAAACAAGGACGATGGAGCCGACGAGATACAAACGAACTCCGCGCGTCATGCACGCAGGTTCGGTGAATTTACTTAAAGACTCTTCAACGCTTTGATTTTACGTTTCTTTAACCATGAGGGTCGGCCCTTGCGGCGGGAGAGCGACAGCAACGCTGGCTTTTTCACCGACAGACTCGCTGTTAATCTTACGAGTTGCGCGCAAAGACGCGCGAACAGAGGGAGCTCCTTTATGACGTTCGTCGGTAGACTGAGCGTTGTGACTGCGTACCTCGCAATAGCCTTTGTCGGAGCCATCGTGCTCGGCGTGATCTAGTTTCCAGACACGGCAAAGCTCAGTCGTAATTCGCGCACTCCGATCCGGTGACGCCGCCGATCTTCAAATCGCGGCACATCATGCCGGGATTATCGGGGTCGGGAGAGCGGTCGTCCTTCTCGCGAACGGTATGGTCGAAGCCCCAGCCGCGCGACAGCATGCAGCGCTCGTATTCGCGCGACGTCACCGTACCGTTCTGCGGCTTGCCGAACTGCGCGTCAAAGAACGCACCATCCGCCTGCAGCTCGTCAGGACCGCGCTGCCGCTTCAGCGCGTTGCGATAGATGTCCGTGTCGGCCCGCGCCGCGACGATGCCGCCGACCAGTAGCGCGGCGACGAGAATGAGGCGGAGCATGTTGGCTCTCCTTTCCAGCGATCTTCAGTGATCGGTCGCAAGCAAAGGCGAGAGCGATTCGATGAAAGGCGATGACGGACAGGAGCAGGAAGGCGCTCTCGCGCCAACTGTGACGCAGCTCACTCCGTCGATGCCGATGCCGTGACATCAGTCACGGAAGCCGCGGTGGGCTCCGCGTAGGGTCGAACCACGCTCAGTGGATCACCGACATCCGGCCACACCGTTTCCACGCCACATTTGGGAGGCTGCCATGACCAGGCTTTCTGTCGCCGCTACCGCGCTCTTCCTCGCTACGACCGCAATTGCCCATGCCGGCAACGCGATTTCCTTCCAGATCGACGGGCAGAGCATCCACATCCAGGCTCCGAGGAACTGCGCCTCGCTGGATTGCGTCACCATCGTGGCGCCCGGCCTGTCGAACAAGCCGATCAGACTCAACAACATCAACCTCAACGGTTTTGGCTCCAAGGACGATGACGACACCACGTCGTCGAGCACGACGACCACGACCCCACCGACTCCGGCGCCTGCCGCGCAGCAACCCACGCCGCAGCCGCCGGTCCCGGCGACCGCGCCTGCCGCACCAGTCGTGACTGCGCCGCCTGCGCCGTCCACGACCGTTACCACGCCGACCACCACCGCGGCCGTGGGCGCCAACGTCACGCAACAGGCAGCGCCCATTGCACCGCCTGCTCCCGTTGCCACACCGGTCGTGACCACGCCCGCACCGGCCCCTGTTGCGGCTGCGCCCGCACAGGCCACGCCGCTTGGCCTGTGGGCGACCGAGGAGAACAAGGGCAATGTTCGCGTCGAAGACTGTGGCGGCAACCTCTGCGGCTATGCCGAGAAGACCAACGAGAAGATCCTGATCAACATGAAGCCCGATGGCGCCAAGTGGAGCGGCCGCATCCACGATCCCGACTCCGGGCGCAACTACGACTCCACGATCGCGATGAAGGGCCCGAACATGCTTCACGTGCAAGGCTGCGCCTTGGGCGGCATATTCTGCGGCGGCCAGACCTGGAAGCGCGTGAGCTGACGCGCGTCATCCCGGGGCGATGCGAAGCATCGAACCCGGGGTCTCCCGCCACAATCTCCGGATTCCGGGCTCGCGACTTCGTCGCGCCCCGGAATGACGAGCAAGGACCGTGACGCCACGCCCCGAAATCCGGGACGTGGCGTTTGAACGTTGGCAACGCCTGTGCGACAGACGTTCATCCGCCATTCAGCCATCTCCGGCTGAAATCGGCTGATCTCGCCTCGTGTCTTTCACCGGGACCCTCACTGTGGCTTTGATGCTGGCTTGGCGCCGCTGCGTGCTCGCGCTTCCGCTGCTGGTCGTGCCGCTCGCTGGCGCGACGGACGCATGCGCATCCGACGCGACCCTGCTCGCGCAGGCGCAGCCGGCGCCGCAGGCGACGCCGACACCGTCTCCCTCGCAGGCGCCCGCGACACCGGCACCTGACGTTCAAACCGCCGCGCCTGCAGAGCCGATCGGCAACGTCGCCACCGTGACGGGGATCGCCACCGTGATCCGCGACAAGAATTCCTATCCGCTGAAGGCGCGCGACGACATCTATCTCAATGACGTCGTGCAAACCGCTTCGAACTCCTCGCTCAGCATCGCCTTCAACGATTCCACCACGTTCAATCTGTCGGCCAGCGCCAAGATCACCATCGACAACTACGTCTACGAGGACGGCGGCAAGCAGAACTCGGCGATCTTCGACGTCGGCAAGGGCACGGTTGCCTTCGTCGCCGCAGCGGTCGCCAAGACCGGCGACATGAAGATCACGACGCCGACAGCAACGCTCGGTATTCGCGGCACCACCGGCGTCATCGACGTGCCGGCCAACGCAAGTGCTGCAACGACCGCGACCAACAACGTCAACATCAAGCTCTATCCCGACGCCGACGGCAGGGTCGGCCACATCGACGTCAACGACCGCACCAGTGGCGCACGGCTCGGCGCGCTGACGCAAGGCGCATCCGGCTTTGCCATCCGCCCCGGAACGGGCGGCGTGCGCTTTGCCGCGGTGCCGATCACGATTGCCCCGCAACAGGTCGCGCGCGACCGCGCCTTCGTGAGCCAGGTGCATCAGGCGCAGACCACCGGCCGGCAGATCGTCACCGAGCAGCGCGAATTCCGCAGGGCCAATCCGGGCGCTGCCCCGCGCATTCCGCGGCCGGTCCAGCCGGCTCAACCGCAGCAGCAACAGCCGCGGCCGAACGGTCAGCCCGGACAACAGCCGCAGCGGCCCAATGGCCAGCCCGGGCAGAACAACCGTCCGGGCCAGCAGCAGCCGGGTGCGCCGAATCGTCAGGGCACACAGCAGCCGCAGCGCCAAGGACAAGGCGGCGCGGCTCAGCCGGGCACGCCGCGCACCGGGCAAGGCCAGCAGCAGGGTGCGCCGCGCACGGGACAGACGACGCCCGGCGGCACGACCAGTCCGCAAGCGCCGCGCGGCGGGCAGGCTCCGGCAGGCACGACAACGCAACCAGGCGCTACGCCTCAGCCGCAGACACCGCATGCCGGCCAGCAGGGCCAATCGACCCCGCCCGCTGTCCAGCCGCAGCAAGGTGGCGTGCAGCGGCAACCCGGTTTGCAGCAGCGCCTACCGGGCCTGCAACGCCCGGCACCGCGCAAGCCGGCATCGCCGAGGGAGAAGAAAGAGCGGAGGTAGCGGTGCCGCCCCCTGTCGGTAGAGGGTACGCGTCGATGCAGTGCTCGTTTACATTTCTCTTGAACTCACGCCTCGCCGCGGAGCCAGGCCTTTACCTTTTGCAGCAAGCCGTGTCGCAGCTCCTCGACCGAAGCCGCCTCCGCAGGCGTCAGCGACTGCATCGCGGCGTCGACGTCGTCCATGGCTAGTGGCGGTGTGGCTTCCGCTTCAGTCGGCGCGAGGCCGGCGGCGGCGAGCGCGATCGGGCCGACTTGCAACAGGAACGCTCGCTCATACTCGCGCGACAGCCGCGCGACTGCATCCTCCAGCGGCAACCAGTCGACCGCCTTGACGTCGTTCATCAGCTTGCGGACCGGCCCGCCGTCCGCCTCCATGCGCCAGAAATGGACGATCTTGGAACGCCCACCGGACGGATAGGCGAGCGTGCCCAGAAATTCGCGGATGGCGACGTCGTGGCCAGTCTCCTCCAGCACCTCGCGGTGCGCGGCTTCCCTCAGCGTCTCGTCATCGTCGAGTTTGCCCTTGGGCAAAACCCATTCATTGCGCTTGCGCTGGCGCACCACGGCGATCAACGGCGCGTCGCGCCGCACCACAATTCCCCCTGCCGCCAGAACCGGCGCCCGCGCCATCACTCGTTACCTGCCGTGTCGAACGAATCGCCCTCGCGGACGATATAGGCCGCCGACACGGCGGATTGAAGGCTTCTTTAGTGGAGCATGATCTCCGCGCAAACGCGTTCCGCGTTTGTCGCGCGGGAAAACCGGTACCCACTTTTCCGGATCATGCTCTATTTTTTCGCAGCAGCGCCTGCCCGGCACGGATGCGCGCACCCTCGGCGATGCCCTCGCAGAAGGCAAAATCGCCGGGCGCCAGGATGATGATGGTCGAGCCGTGCTCGAACCAGCCGAGCTCCTCACCTTTCTTCACGCTGACGTCGCACGGGAAATTGACCGGGCCGCGGGTCTGCGCATTCAGCACCATGTCGAGGAAGTGCAGCCGGATGCTCGCGACCAGAATCGCCGCCACCGGCACCAGCGTCACCGCCTCGCCGGTCGACAGATGCGTGCGGATCACCGCGCGCTCGTTCTTGCAGAACAGCCGCTCGACCCGCTTCAGCGCGATCGGGTTGACGTTCCAGACATCGCCATGGATCAGCGTGACGCGCTCGATATGCGCGTCATAGGGCGCGTGGAAGCGGTGGTACATGCTCGAGGTCAGTCGCAGCGTGACGAAGGAGCCATTGCGATGCTGCTCGACAAGCGCGGGATCGCCAAGGAGATCGAGCAGCGAATAGGGCGCGCCCTTGACCTGGAACAGCTCGGTGTCGGCGATCTTGCCGTGCGCGCCGACGATACCGTCGGAGGGACTGGCGACGATCGCGGGACCCGGATCGAACGGCCTCAGGCCCGGCTTCAGCTCCCGCGTGAAGCAGTCGTGCAGGCTCTTGAAATGGGTCTTGCGCGCCTCCGACAGGTCGAGGTCGGAGAACAGCTTCCACAGCGCGATCGATCCGTCGCGCACCAGCGGGTTCTCGATCTTGGAGAACCAGCCCATGAAGCGCGTTAGCGCCGCACGCGGAATGCGGTTGGTCAGCAGGAAGTTGAGGTCTTCCTGCTGGGTGAAAGAGGCGATGAGGGCTTTGACTGTCATGAATCTGTCAGCAGGTAAGGTTAGCGCTTGTTGTCATGGAAACGACACTCCCGATTCTCTCATTGTCCGTGGCCGCCGCAGCATCCGCTGCCGCCGCCTTCCCGAAGCTCAAGGCGCGGATCGAACTCTCCCGCGCCAAGCACCGCTCGCTCTCGGGGCATTCCAAGATGTCGCGCCGGGTGGCGCGGCTGATCCCGTTCTACGAGTTCGAGGGCGACGACTATTTCGCCTGTGACGGCGCGCCGACGAATGTCGCAGCGCAGCGCCAGGACGGCTTCTTTCGCCTCGCCGGTCTCTACGCCACGCGCTACGCCAAGGGCCGCGCGCTGACGAAGGAGGCGGCGGAACGAATCTCCGACCTTCAATTCACCGAAAGCTACCGCGTGCCGTTCCAGTTCTCCCGCCTGGTGCGCGAGAACCTGGGCACATCGAGCTTCATGCAGTCGTCGAATGGCGTCACCGTCACCGATCTCGACGGCAACGTCTCCTACGACCTTACCGGCTCCTACGGCGTCAATATCTTTGGCAACGACTTCTACAAGGAGTGCATCGAGGAAGGCGAGAAGCGCGCCCATGCGCTGGGGCCTGTGCTCGGTCCTTACCATCCCGTGATCGCCGAGAACGTGACGCGGCTCTGCCAGATCTCGGGGCTCGACGAAGTCTCCTTCCACATGTCCGGCACCGAAGCCGTGATGCAGGCCGTCCGCCTTGCGCGCTACCACACCAAGCGCACGCATCTGGTGCGCTTTGCGGGCGCCTATCACGGCTGGTGGGGCGACGTGCAGCCCGGCGTAGGCAATCCCATCGCCGCGCACGAGACCTACACGCTCGCCGAGATGTCGGAGAAAACGCTGCGTGTCCTGAAGACACGCCGCGACATCGCCTGCGTCTTGGTCAATCCGCTCCAGGCGCTGCATCCGAACGCGAACGCGCCCGGCGATTCCTCGCTGGTCGACAGCTCGCGCGGTGGCAACTTCGACCGCGAGGCCTATACCGCCTGGCTCGAGAGGCTGCGTGAGGTCTGCACCGAGCGCGGCATCGTGCTGATCTTCGACGAGGTCTTCGTCGGCTTCCGTCTCGCCCCCGGCGGCGCCCAGGAATATTTTGGCGTGCGCGCCGACATGGTGACCTACGGCAAGAGCCTCGCCGGCGGCCTGCCGGTCGGCGTGGTCTGCGGCGAGAAGGACCTGATGCGCCGCTTCCGCGACGATCGTCCCGCCGACGTCTGCTTTGCCCGCGGCACCTTCAACTCGCATCCCTACGTCATGACGGCGATGGACGAGTTCTTGAGCCGGCTCGCAAGCCCTAACTTCCGCGCCATCTATGACGGGCTGGATGCGACCTGGAACGGCCGCGCGCAAAAGCTCAACCAGATGCTGAGCGAGGCCGACCTGCCGGTGCGCGTCGCCAATCTGTCCTCGATCTGGACGGTGAAGTACACCGAACCGTCTCGCTACAACTGGATGCTGCAATATTACCTGCGCGCCGAGGGCCTCGCCTTGAGCTGGGTCGGCACCGGACGGCTGATCTTCAGCCTCAACTACTCCGACGCCGATTTCACCGAGGTCGCCGAACGCTTCGTCCGCGCCGCGCAGAAGATGAAGGCCGATGGCTTCTGGTGGCACGATCCTGGCCTCACCAACAAGCGCATCAAGCGGCAGATCCTGAAAGAGATGCTGGCCAAGCGCTTCGGACGCTGAGGCTCGTTTTTCCCACACATCCACTGTCATTCCGGGGCGCGGCGCAGCCGCGAACCCGGCATCTCTAGATTCCGGATTCGGTCCTGCGGACCGCCCCGGAACGACGGTGTATGGCGCTTCCAAGACGTGGATGCCCGGGACGGGCCCGGGCATGACGCAACCTTTGAACATCGGAGTGTTTGGTATGAGCCGCGCGCTCAGGCGTGCTGCTCGCTGAGCTCAGGCTCGGCAATGAAGCCCAGCGTGTGCTCGGGGACGAGATGCAGGCCGGGGTCCATCAGCTCGCCGCGCATCAGCGCGAGCGGTGCCTTGCGGTAGAGCATCAGGTCGTGGAACGGGTCGGTCAGGATCTTGGTCATCCAGACGAGGCCGGTCTCGACGTCGCGGATGAAGAACAGGTGCACGGTGCGGAACAGCAAGCCCCCGGCGCCGACCGCGAGCCAGATCTTTGCGACCTGCCGCATGAAGTCGGTCGCGCTCGCGAACGGCTTGAATAGGCCGAACAGCGTCGGATCGGCAAACAGAACCAACGGCGACAGCGCCCAGATCGCCATCAGCACGACCTTGCGCTGAAGATTGTAGCCGACCTTGATCTCTTCCTTGTGCTCGTGCGTCGCCTGGTTGATATGGTCATAGCCCTTCGGCTCGAAGAAGAAGTGACCGGCCTGGCGCGAAGTCATCGACACCAGCCAGCCGACCAGCCCCGAGACCACGGGATCAACGAACAGCCAAAGATAGGCGAACAGGAAGCTCGCCGCGCTGACGAAGTGCAGGCTCTGATTGATGCGGCTGTGATGGTAGTAGCGGTGGTCGTCCCAGCGCTGGATGCGCAGCTGCTCAAGGAATTCTTTGATCATACTTTCCCCCTAAAGGCTTCGGGTAAGGAGATACAGGGATTCGATGTAGGGCGTGTGACATCATCATTTTGTCATATGACGATGTGCGCGACGCGGTGACGCATGAACGCGTGGAGCCGTTGGCTCAGGCCGCTTTGGCGACCTGAACTTTGCGCAAGCGGACCAGCGAGAAATGGCCGAGCGGCGGAATCAAGCGGCGCTCTGCGAGCTCCATGCCATGCGCACTCGCGAGCCACTTGGCGTAGCGCGACCAGGCGAACTCGGCGGTGCGGAAGCCGAGGTGACGCACCACCGGCTGGAGCTTCTGCTCGATGAAGCGGCGCATGCCGGCATCCGCGCTGACGCGGGTCAGGATGATCAATTCGCCGCCGGGACGCAGCACGCGCGCGAACTCGTCCAGCGCGATTTCCGGGTTGGGAACGGCGGTGACGACATATTGCGCCATCACGACGTCGAAGGAGTTGTCGGGAAACTCGAGCTTCTCGGCGTCCATCACCGCGAGGCCCTCGACGTTCTTCAGCTTCAGCTCCGAAACGCGGCGGCGCGCCTTGTCGAGCATGGCCTCCGAAATATCGGTGCCGAAGATGCGGACGTTCGGCGCGTACATCGGCAGCGAGATGCCGGTGCCGACGCCAACCTCGAGCACGCGGCCGCCGAGCTTGTTGGTCGCTGTGATCGCGGCCTGCCGGCCCTTGGCGAACACGCCGCCGAACACGAGGTCATAGACCGGCGCCCACCGGTCGTAGGCCTGCTCTACCGTGCCGCGGTCGAGGTCGAGCTGCTGCGACTCTTCGAACTTCATAATCTTGGCCATTAGCAAAAGTCCCGTTTGGTTCAGATGTTCCAAATCAACCCCGCACCGGCCGCCGCGCCATGACGGGCGTCGGGCGCAGCGAGCGGCTGGGCTGGAGTGAGGTGAGGTTTCCAACGAACTGACGCGCACTGTTTTCCCAGGAGCGCGCCAGCGCGAAGTTGCGGCAGGTCTCGCGCGACATGGTGAGCGCGCGCAGGCAGGCGGCCCGCAGATCGTCGTCGATCGCTCCGATCGGATGATCGGCGATGACGTCCTTCGGACCCGTCACCGGAAACGCCGCGACCGGCGTGCCGCAGGCCAGCGCCTCGAGCTGCACCACGCCAAAGGTGTCGGTGAGGCTCGGGAACACGAAGACGTCGGCGGCTGCGAGATGCGAGGTGAGATCGGCGCCCTTCTTCTCGCCGAGGAAGACGGCGCCGGGATACTTCTTCTCGAGCTGCGCCTTCTGCGGCCCATCGCCGACGACGACCTTGGTGCCGGGCAGATCGAGCGAGAGGAACGCGTCGAGATTCTTTTCCACCGCGACGCGCCCCATCGCCATGAAGATCGGCCGCGGCAGGTCGAGCTTTGCCGGACTATCGGGATGAAACAGCGTGGTGTCGACGCCGCGCGTCCAGAAGCCGAGCCGCTTGAAGCCGCGCTCGGACAGCTCCTGCCGCAGCGATGGCGTCGCCACCATGGTCATGGCGGCGGCGTCGTGGAAGTGCCGCAGCACGGCGTAGCCGACGCTATCGGGAATGCCGGTGCGCACCGAAACGTATTCAGGGAATCGCGTGGTGTAGGAGGTGGTGAAGGCAAGCCCGCGCCGGCGGCAATAGGCGCGCGCCGCCCAGCCGATCGGGCCTTCGGTTGCGATGTGCAGGGCTTCGGGCGCCGCCGCCTCGATCCGCCGCGCGATCTCGGCGCGGCTCGGCAGCGCGATGCGCAGGCCCGGATAGGTCGGCAACGGCAGCGACCGGAAGCCATCCGGCGTCAGGAAGTCGATCTCGACATCGAGGGCCTTGGCCGCATTCGCCAGCGAGGTCAGCGTCCGGACCACACCATTAACTTGCGGATGCCAGGCGTCAGTCGCGATTAATACCCGCATGGGAAATCCCGAGAGTTTGATGATTCTCGGCTTAGGACCATCAACGAAGGATATTTCAGGCGTGTGACGTCACAGAAGTGTCGGCCCACTGTTTTGTTCGTTAACAAGTCCAGACAGCCACGAAACTGTCATGAAACAATCCTTGCCGCGACGAAACCGTTTTCGATTTCTCGCGCAAACGTCCCGAAACTTTTCGCCGCTACGAGTTCAGGCAACGGAGCACCGCAACGGTGCCGCGGTGATCAAAAACACCGATCCAACAGGGGCGATCAATGTTCAATCTGGACACGTTCAATACGTATTCACGCGCTGTTGCGCTCGGTGCAGTTGCGATCACCGCGATCGCGTTTGCCGGCCCGGCACATGCCGCGCCCGTGCAACTCTTCCCCTTCTTCGCGCCGCCGCCCGGCTTTGCCGCGCCGCAGCCGCTGCAACCTTATCAGCCCTATCAGCCGGCGCCGTCCTATCAGAGCGCGCCGTCGGAGGATCAGGACAGCGTCGAGATGCCCGCCCGCTTCCGCCGCCAGGTCGTCGCTTACGCAACGCGCGAGGCGCCCGGCACCATCATCATCGATACGCCCAACACCTATCTCTATTACGTGCTCGGTAACGGCCAGGCCGTGCGCTACGGCATCGGCGTGGGCCGTGACGGCTTCACCTGGTCGGGCACCCAGTCGGTGACCAAGAAGGCGGAGTGGCCGGACTGGACCCCGCCGCCGGAGATGATCGCCCGCCAGCCATATCTTCCGCGCCACATGGCCGGCGGTCCCGGCAACCCGTTGGGGGCCCGTGCCATGTATCTCGGCGGCACCGTCTACCGCATCCACGGCACCAACGCCCCCGAGACGATCGGCAAGCACGTCTCCTCCGGCTGCATCCGCCTGACCAATGAAGACGTCACCGACCTCTACTCCCGCGTCAACGTCGGCACCAAGGTCGTCGTGCTTCCGATGACCGACCGCCGCGCGGACCTTGGCAGCGCAACGCGGTAAATGGCGAGACAAGATTTCTGCGACAAGAGGCCCCGGCGACACCGGGGCCTTTTTGCGTGTGCGCCAACGATCGCGGCTTCATCCTTCGAGACGCTCGCCTTCGGCGAGCTCCTCAGGATGAGGACTGAATGCGTGGCCGTCGCGCCCCACCGACTTCCTTCCATGGTCGAGGGGTTGTCCCGTCGGGACTTGCGCCAGTCCACGGACGCCAGTTAGCCTCATCCTGAGGAGACCGCGAAGCGGTCGTCTCGAAGGATGGGGCGGGCACGATGACAGACGGCGCGTACCTCTACATTCTCAAGTGTGCCGACGGCAGTTATTACATCGGCACGACGCGCACTGCGCTCGAGATCAGGATCGCGCAGCACAACGCCGGCACATTCGGCGGCTACACCTCCTCACGCAAGCCCGTGACGCTAGTCTATTCGCAATGGTTCGACCGGATCACGGACGCGATCGAATGCGAACGGAAGCTCAAGAAATGGAGTCGGGCTAAGAAGGAGGCCTTCATGCGCGGAGATTTCGCTGAACTTCAGAAACTAGCAGAGCGCAAGTCTCCTCATCCTTCGAGACGCCCGCCTTCGCGGGCTCCTCAGGATGAGGACTGAGTTCGCGGCAGCCTCCCTCGGCCGGGGAGTCGTGCCATGGCTTGCTCGTTGCGAACACTTGGCAGGACGTTCGCAGAACGTGAATCGGCCGGCGGCCTCAGCCGGCGCTCTTGCCCGCCGAGAGGGCGAGCACGCGGTCGACCATCTGGCCGGAGAGGCCGAGATAGTTCGCGGGATCGCAGTGGCGACGGATGGCATCGACGCCGCCGAGCGCTGCCACGATCTCGGGAACGCCGGACAGGATCTCGGCGAGATCGCCGCCGCCCTCGATCGCCTTGCGGCATGCATCGTAGACGACGTCATGCGCGTGTTGCCGGCCGAGTTTCGGCGCGGCGGCCATCATCACGGCTTCGGCGACGATGAGGCCGTGCGTCAGGCCGAGGTTTTCGCGCATACGATCGTCGTGCACGACCAGACCTGCCAGCATGAATTTCGCATTGGCAAGCGAGGATGCCGTGAGCAAGAAGCTCTCCGGCAGCGACACCCATTCGAGATGCCAGGGACCGGTTGCGCGCTCGAAATCGTGGATCATGCCGTCGAGCATGGTCGCGACGTGCTGGCGCACGGCCTTGGCCGCGGCGAGCATCAACTCGCTGGAGATCGGGTTGCGCTTCTGCGGCATGGTCGAGGAGGCGCCGCGGCCATGCACGAAAAGCTCCGAGAGCTCGCCGAACTCGGTCGCACACATCAGCATGACGTCGGTGGCGATCTTGCCGAGCGTGCCGGTGACGAGGCCGAGCAGCGTCACCGCTTCCGCAACGCCGTCGCGCGCCACGTGCCAGGTGATCGGCGGCTGGTTGAGGCCGAGCTCTTCGCAAAACAGGCGCTGCATCTCGAGGCCGCCATCGCCGACCGAGGCGAGTGTGCCGGCTGCGCCTGAAAACTCGCCGAGCAGGATGCGCGGCCGCGCCTGGTCGACGCGCTCGATGTGGCGGTCAATCGAGGACAGCCAGATCGCGACCTTATAGCCGAAGGTCACGGGAAGGGCCTGCTGGAGATGGGTGCGGCCAGCCATCGGCGTGTCGCGATGCTTGCGCGCGAGGTCGCCAAGGATCGTGCGCAGCTCCTTCAGGTCGCGCGCAACGATGTCGAGCGCGGCGCGGATCTGGAGCACGTTGGCGGTGTCCATGATGTCCTGCGTGGTCGCGCCCCAATGGACGTAGCGGCCGGCCTCGCCGGCGGCCTCGGAGAGCTGATGGACCAGCGGCAGGATCGGGTAGCCGACGATCGCGGTCTCGCGACGGAGCTTGTCGAAGTCGAGCTTGATGCTTCGGGAGACGGCATCGATCGCGGCCGCGGCGTCCTTCGGCACGACGCCGGCGCGGGCCTGGGCACGGGCGAGCGCAGCCTCGGTTTCCAGATAGCGGCCGATCAGCGCGTCATCCGAAAAAACCGCGCGCATCTCGGCGGTACCAAACATGTCGCGGAACAGCGCGGAATCGAAGACGGTGCTCGCCATGACGCTTCCTCTTTATTATGTTCGTACATAATCATATGTACGAACATAACGACGACGTCAAGAGGCCTTGCCTGGAGCCGCTGACTCACGTCCTCATGCCGGCCCTGGAGAGGTGCCTTGGAAACCAGATATGCCTTTGTCGCGAGGGAGTTGACGGAAGCGATCGCGAGCGGCCGCTATCCGGTCGGCTCGCTGCTACCCAACGAGCTCGACCTTGCCGAGCAGTTTTCGGTGAGCCGCTCGACCGTCCGGGCCGCCATGCGCGAGCTCCAGGCCATGGGCCTCGTCAGCCGCAGGAAAAGCGCCGGAACGCGCGTGGAGGCGACCAGCGCGCAACGCGCCGGCGGCGCATTCGCGCAGTCGCTCGGCTCGATCGAGGCGATCCAGCAATTCGGCGTCGAAACCGAGCGCGACATCCAGGAAATCGGAGAGACCGTGGCCGACAATGCGCTCGCCGCAAAGCTCGGCTGCAAGCCCGGAAGCCGCTGGCTGAGCATCTCGAGCCTGCGCCGCGTACCGGGCGAGCGCAGTGCGCCGCCGATCTGCTGGACCGACGTCTACATCGACGCATCGCTGTCGCAGAAGATCGCGCCGCGGCTCAAGCAGTATCGCGGCATCTTCGGCAACCTGATCGAGACCGTCACCGGCCGGCGCATCATCGAAATCCGGCAGGAGATCGCGGCATGCGGGCTGCCCGATCACGTCGCAGCCCCCCTCGTTGCAAGGCCGGGCGACCATGCGCTCGCAATCCGCAGGCAATATATGTTGAGCCCCGGCACGCTGGTGGAGATCTCGCTCAGCTATCATCCCGCCGACCGCTTTCAATATTCGACGCGGCTGACGCGCCATGACGACCCCGAGGCGTGATGCGATCGCGGCGGCGCAACGTGCCCGCGCGTCAGTATCGCCGCTCGACGTGGAACGATTTGGCCGTGATCAGCCAGGCATCGTGGATGCGGTGATATGAGAGATAATCGAGGTACTGAAGCGTATCGATCCGCACGCGCACCTTCACCACGGCCTGAACTGGTGACGCAAGATCGACCAACAGGACTTCCTGGAGCCGAGGGGCATTCTTCGACTGCGGTGACGGCGTCGACGCCAGTACCTTCCTGTAGTCGGGAGCAGGCAGTATCCGTAACTCGGCATCCCGGAATCCATGCAGCTGCGCACTGGGTGCGAAGACACGATCGAAATGCGACACGTCGTTATCATACATCAGCGTGAAGTAACGCTCGACGGCCCCCAGTAGGGGCGCAAGGATCGGGTCTTCGCTCATGATCACTCCTTCGGTAAAGGTCAGAGCAATCCATCCCACGGAAAGCTGAGGCATGTCCTTGCGAAGTGAGCTAGTGTCAGCTCCTCCGGCGCAACATTGTGCCCTCCTTGATCCAACAGGATGCGCTTCATGCCAAAATGCGAGCTGGATGCGATCGACCGGCGCATCGTTGCCGAACTCCAGACCAACGCACGACTGAGCAATATCGAGTTGGCCGGCAAGATCGGGCTGTCTCCCTCGCCTTGCCTGCGGCGGGTGCGGCGGCTGGAGCTGGACGGCTACATCGACGGCTACCGCGCCTCGTTGCGGCGCGGCCGCATCGGGCTGGGCTTCTCGGCCTTTCTCGGCGTCAAGATCAACGGCCACGCCAATGAACAGGCCCTCACGTTCGAGAAGACCGTCGTCGCGATGCCCGAGGTCGTGGCCTGTCACCTGGTCTCCGGCGACGTTGATTATCTCCTCGAGATCGTCGTTCCCGAGCTCGAAGACTACCAGCGCTTCCTGGTCGAAAAGCTGCTCAATCTGCCGATCGTGCGCGAGGTTCGCAGCAGCATCGCCATCCAGACCCTGAAGGCGGGCGCGCCTCTCCCCCTCTCGCACCTCGCATCGCCATGACACGGACAATTCTCGCCTATCGCGACAGCGCCGCAGACCTCCAGGGCGTTCTCGTAGCCGACGAGTCCGCAGCCAGCCGCCACGCCGGCGTGGTGCTGTTTCCCGATACGCGCGGCATCGGCACGCATGCGATCGCGCGTGCGGAGCAACTGGCTGCGCTCGGCTTCACCGTGCTGGTGGCAGACCTCTACGGCGGCGGCAAGACCGCGCCCGATGTGCCGCAGGCGATCGAGCTGATGAATGGCTTGCGTGCCGATACCGCGCGCTGGCGCGAGCGGGCCGAGGCGGCGCGCCTGGCGCTCGCCGGACAGGACGCCGTCGAGGCCACAAAACTCGCGGCGATCGGCTATTGCTTCGGCGGCAGCACCGCTCTCGAGCTGGCTCGGACCGGCGCCGATCTTGCGGCCGTCGTGAGCTTTCATGGCGGTTTCCCGAACAAGCGGCCGGAGGACGCCGCAAACATCAAGGCGAGAGTCCTGGTGTGTCACGGAGCGGCCGACGTGCTGGTCTCGCTGACGCAGCTTGCGAATTTTGCGCGCGACCAGCGTCGACTGGCAGGCCCAGGTCTATGGCGGCGCGGCGCATGGCTTCACCAACCCAGAGCTCGTTGGCGAAAGCGTGCCGAACCACGCCTATCATGCAGACGCGGATCGCCGCTCCTGGGCCGCGATGCTCGGCCTGTTCGAAGAGGTCTTTGCAACGGCGATGCGTTGAATTGGAGACGAAAGCGGGACATGCCATCAGCTCACCTCGACACTGCCGCCGTCAGACTGCTCACGCCAGCGGATGCCGCGAGCTATCGACAGATCAGGCTGGAGGCGCTCGAAGCGCATCCGGGGGCCTACTCCAGCGTGTTTGTGCGCGAGAGAGACATGGCGCTTTCCTGGTTCGAGGAGCGCCTCACGGCCTCTGACGTTTTTGGCGCCTTCATCGAACAGGAGTTGTGCGGCGTCGCCGGCTTTCGCCGGCAGGACGGGACGAAGACCGTGCACAAGGCGGTGCTCTGGGGCATGTATGTGCGGCCAGCGGCGCGCAGCTTCGGCGTGGGACGTCGCCTTGTCGACGCCGTCGTGGCGCATGCGGCGCAACGGGTCGAACAGCTTCAGTTGTCCGTCGTCAGCGACAACGAACCCGCCTTGCGTCTCTATACCAGCGCAGGGTTCATCGAATACGGTCGCGAACCGAAGGCGCTCAAGCAGGACGGCCGATATTTTGATGAGATCCTGATGAAGCTGTTCCTGGACGGGGGCACCGGATGAATGAACCGCAATTGAGAACCCTTCTCGACGGCGGCAAGTATTTCGAGGCCCCGCGCTGGCATGCGGGGCGGATCTGGTTCGTCGACTGCATGGCGCGTACCCTGCTCAGCATCGGACCATCGGGCGACCGCACGGAACATGCCACCTTCGACGACGTGCCTTGCGGCACCGGAGTTCTGCCGAATGGCAGGCTGGTGGTGCTGACCATGTTCCGCAAGCATCTCCTGGCCTATGCGGATAGTGAGCTCTCGCTTTATGCCGATCTATCCGGCATCGCCACCGGCACGATCGACGACATGATCGTCGACGGGCTCGGACGCGCCTATGTCGGCGATCTCGGCTTCAATCTTCCGCCGCCGCCCGAGCGCGGCGCCGACGGGCGCATCATCCTTGTGACGCCGGATGGCGGGACGCGCGTCGTCGCCGAAGGATTGCGCTTTCCTAACGGGATCGCGATCTCGGCCGATCACGACAGGCTCGTCGTCGCCGAGATGGACGGCGAATGCCTCGCCGACTACGGGATCGGCAGCGATGGCAGCCTGCATCCCCGCCGCCGCCTTGCCTGCGGGAAGGAGCCGGACGGCATCTGCCTCGACCGTGATGGCGCCGCCTGGGTCGCCTCCTATGGTGAAGACGCCTTCATCCGAATCGATCGCGATGGACGCGAGCGGCAGCGCATCAACGTTCCCGGACGCCGCGGCATTGCATGCGCACTTGGCGGCGCCGATCGCAGAACGCTGTTCTGCATCAGTGCGGCGACATCGCCGGAGGAACTGAGACAGGGGAAATCGTCGGCGCGGATCGATATGGTCGAAGTGGAGACGCCGGGATCGGGCTATCCTTAATCCATCACATCTTCGCGCCCGGCGCGCGCCGCCGCAATTCCACCCCATCGCTGCGCTCTAGCGCGGCCCTCACCTGCCCTGTAGACTCCCACGACGGGCGGTTCGGGGGATTGATGCGTCTGACGTTGAACTTGAAGACTATTTTGATCGCGGTCGCGGTGATCGCGGCGTCGTTTTTCGTGAGCCTGAAGGCCATGGACTGGCTGTCGCCGCGCAGCGCGGGAACGGCGCCCGCCGTCACGCAGTTGCCGCCGCTGCCGCCGGTCTCGAAGAGCTCGATCGTGGTGGCACCGGTTGCGATCGCGCTGTCGGCGATCCGCGAGGCCGCCGACCGGAGCGCGGCGCGCAATTTCAGCGGCAAGGCCGACAATCCGATCTCGCAGATCCTGCAGGACGCCGATATCGGCTGGACTGCTTCGCGCGGGCCGATTGCCGCGAGCGGCGACAAGGACGTGCTGACGCTGTCGACACCCCTGGCCGGCAAGCTCAACGTCACGGGATCGCTGTCCTCGAAAGCGACCGGCGCGCTCGGCGAGGCGCTCGGCAGCGTGCTCGGCAACAACGCCGCCAAGCAGATCGGCGCGGTCAACATCAAGAACTTGAATGCCAGCGCCGAGATCAAAGGCAACGTGGTCATCACCTCGCGCCCGAAACTTGCCGCCAACTGGCACCTCGAGCCCAATCTCGGTGCGCAGGTCAATCTCGGCGACACCAACCTTTCGGTCGCCGGCGCCAAGGTCAACGTGCCGGCGCAGGTCAAGCCGCTGATCGACAAGTCCGTCAACGATCAGCTCAACGTTGTCGCCGAGCGCATCCGCAACGATCCGAGCCTGCGCGAGAATGCGAAGGCGCAATGGATCAAGGCCTGCCGCTCGATGCCACTGCAAGGCTCGGGAGCCTCTGCCGCATTGCCGCCGCTCTGGCTGGAGATGAAGCCGATCCGTGCGATCGCAGCCCAGCCGCGCGTCGATGCGCAGGCCGTGACCCTGCTGCTCGGCATCGAGGCCGAGACCCGCGTGACCACAAGCCAGACCAAGCCCGAGTGCCCGTTTCCCGAGAAGATCTCGATCGTGCCGCCGACCGGCACCGGCGTGAGCATCGGCGTGCCGATCGACGTGCCCTTCACCGAGATCAACAAGCTCATCGCGGCTCAGATGGTCGGCCATGCCTATCCGGAAGACGGCTCGGGTCCGGTCGATGTCACCGTCAAGAGCGTCAACGTGATCCCGTCGGGCGACCGGCTGTTGATCTCGCTTCTGGTGAGCGCCAAGGAGAAGAAGAGCTGGTTCGGCCTGGGTGCCGAGGCAACCGTACATATCTGGGGGCGGCCGATGCTCGACCAGGCGCAGCAGACACTGCGGCTCGCTGACATCCAGCTCGCGGTGGAGTCCGAGGCCGCGTTCGGGCTCCTTGGTGCCGCGGCGCGCGCGGTGGTGCCGCATTTGCAGCAGGCGCTGGTGCAGAAGACGACGCTCGACCTCAAGCCGATCGCGGCGAACGCGCGTGACAAGATCGCCGCCGCGATCGCCGACTACCAGAAGGCCGAGGACGGCCTGCGCGTCGAAGCCAATGTCGACAGCCTGACGCTCACCGACATCACCTTCGATTCCAAGACGCTCCGCATCATCGCGGAAGCCGGCGGCTCGCTGAATGTGTATGTGACGAAGCTCCAGGGGATGTGAGGCGCTGGTGCCCATCGTCATTCCGGGGCGCGCGATAGCGAGAGCCCCGAATGACGGAACAGGCCCCTTCCCTTTTTGCATCCGGCCATGACCGGGATCGCTTAGCTGCGGCCGCTGATTGCCGCTAGAACCATTCCCGTGAATAAGCCCAAAGAATAACGCTCAGGGAGAACAACCATGCATAAACTGTTTGCCGCGGTCGCGGCGTCCGTCGCCCTCGCGGCCAGCGGCGGCGCCGCGCAGGCGCAGATTTCCAACGACGTCGTCAAGATCGGCGTGCTCACGGATATGTCGAGCCTCTATGCGGACGCCACCGGCAAGGGCTCGCTCGCCGCGGTGCAGATGGCCGTCGCCGATTATGGCGGCAAGGTCGCCGGCAAGCCGGTCGAGGTGGTCGCCGCCGACCATCAGAACAAGCCCGACGTCGGCGTCAACATCGCGCGCAACTGGTACGACAACGAGAAGGTCGATGCGATCTTCGACGTGCCGACCTCATCCGTAGCGCTGCCGATCTCCGCGCTGACGCGGGAGAAAAACAAGATCAACATCAATTCCGGCGGCGGCTCGTCCGACATCACGGGCGCCCAATGCTCGCCCAACACGGTGCACTGGACCTATGACACCTACGCGCTGTCGAACGTCGCAGGCAAGGCGATGGTGAAGCGCGGCGAGGACACCTGGTTCTTCGTCACCGCCGACTACGCCTTCGGCCAGGCGCTGGAGCGCGACGCCGCCAACGTCGTGAAGGAGAGCGGCGGCAAGGTGCTCGGCGACGTCCGCCATCCGCTCAACTCTTCCGACTTCTCCTCCTTCCTGCTCCAGGCACAGGCCTCCAAGGCCAAGGTGGTGGCGCTGGCCAATGCCGGCGGCGACACCACCAACGCGCTGAAGCAGGCGTCCGAGTTCGGCCTCACGCAAGGCGGCCAGAAGATGATCGCACTATTGCAGGAAATCACCGACACGCGCTCGCTCGGCATCAAGGCGACGCAGGGCCTGATCGTCACCGATGCCTTCTATTGGGACATGAACGACGAGACGCGTGCCTTCTCAAAACGCTTCAACGACAAGGTCGGGCACATGCCGACCATGATCCAGGCCGGACTCTATTCGGCGACCATGCACTATCTGAAGGCGATCGAGGCCATCAAGACCGACGATGCCCCGAAGGTGATGGAGCAGATGCGCGCCACCCCGATCAACGACTTCTTTGCCAAGAACGGCAAGATCCGCATCGACGGCCGCATGGTCCACGACATGTATCTGTTCGAGGTCAAGAAGCCCGAGGAATCCAAGGGCGAGTGGGACCTGTACAAGCTGATCGCCACCGTGCCGGGCGACGAGGCGTTCCGTCCGCTCGACAAGGGCGGCTGCCCGCTGGTGGGGCACTAGGCCGATTGGAGGCGCGATCCGCGACGCTAGGGAACGGCCAATCCTCATCCTGAGGAGCTTGCGAAGCAAGCGTCTCGAAGGATGAAGGCCCCGCTGGTGGCCTCGCCCTTCGAGACGCCGCTACGCGGCTCCTCAGGGTGAGGGGCGATATCCACGTAAGGAGATACACGACAACGCGCCCGGACAAACCGGGCGCGTTGCGTTTGAACGTCAACTGAGCCGCACTACTCGGAGTACTTGAACTCCGGCATCTTCTTCAGATCGTCCT
Source organism: Bradyrhizobium sp. UFLA05-89 (assembly GCF_059803475.1). Classification (NCBI taxonomy): domain Bacteria; kingdom Pseudomonadati; phylum Pseudomonadota; class Alphaproteobacteria; order Hyphomicrobiales; family Nitrobacteraceae; genus Bradyrhizobium; species Bradyrhizobium sp. UFLA05-89. The sequence continues at coordinate 29,342 of NZ_JBANBA010000020.1, forward strand.
TTGTCGCGTTGAACACGGCGTGGTCCGGGTACCACTTCGACGTCGATGACGCGGCGGCAGGCGCGGTGCTCGGCGCGGCGCCCGTGGTCGTGCTCGCTGGCGGGCTGCCAGGCGGCTTGGTGTTGCTGGCTGTGCCGCTGTAGGATACCGGCTCGGTCGAGAACTTCACCTTGTCGAACGGAACGGCGACAAGGTGCTCGCCCATGCCGAGGAAGCCGCCGACGCCGAGCACGACGAGCTTGATGTTGCCACTCTTGTCCATCAACAGATCGTTGATCGAGCCGACGCTCTCATTGGCGTCGTTGTAGACCTTCAAGCCCACCACCTTCGACGCGCGCCAGTCACCCGAGGCCGTTGTCGTTGTCGTCGTCGTGGCGGCCGCGTTCGGTGCCTTGTCGGTAGTGGTCGTCGGATTCTGGGCGAACGCGACGGTTGCAAGCAGCGCGGAACCGGCAAGGCCGGCCGCGATCGATTTGATCAACATGGTGTCCTCTCCTTCATCGAAAACTTGTGTGGAGAGAACCACGCACGTCGTCCGACAGTTCCAAACCTGCGGCAATTTCGTCGCACGTTTCGCGCGTGTTGCATCACGAAGCAGGTTCCGCAACGAGAAGATTTTGAATCGAACACGAAGGCCATGCACAGTTCCCCGCCGACTCGTCGCGCGCCCTGGGAGACGCGTGAGAGACGACGGGGACTGCGCCGACCTGGCGTCGCGGTCAGGTCTTGTAGTCGATGAGCAGTGCGGAGATCTGCGAGCTGCTCGACGAGCTGTTCGCATTTCCGGAAGCGCCGTAGGACGACGTCGACGACGATATCGATTGCTGGAGCGCCTGGAGGAATTGCTGGAGGATCTCGGCGGTGGTCGTGCCGTCGCTCGAGGTGCTGCTGGTCGAATCCGTCGAGGAGCTGGACGAGGCCGACGAGCTGTCGTCCGGCGGCGGGCCGGGCGGCGGTCCGCCCGCGCCTCCCGGACCACCCGCACCGCCCGGGCCGTTGGCGAAGGCGGACTGGAACACGCCCTTCAACTCGGTGGCCTGGTCGGAGGTCAGCGTACCGTTCGAGACCTCGTTGGCGATAAGGTCGTCGATCTTCGACTTCATGTCCTCCGGCGAGGATGTGGTGCCGCTGGACGTATCGCTCGAGCGGCTCTGCTGGATCGCCGAATCGATATCGGTGAGCGCGGTCGACAGCGCGGATTGATCCGACGAGGAGATCGTGCCGGCGGAGACCTCGGACTGCAATTCCTGCTGCAAGCGCTGCAGCGGCGACTGGTAGGTGCCGGCGGAGGCCGCCGAGATCGAAGTCATGATGGCTCCGTGGGTTTTGCGGGGTTCCTTAACTGACGGCGTCACGGTATGGTTAATGGGCTTAACGAGACCTTGCCGTCCCCCTTTCAAGACGTTGCCGGACGTTGCGGAAAGCGCCTTTAGAAACATCCGGAAACAAAAAACTTCGCCCTTCAGACCGAATCTCCGACAAACAGAGCACATGGCCATTCCTTCGCCCAACATCCTGGTCGTCGAGGACGACCGCGAAACCCGGACGTTGATTGCGAAATATCTGCGCAACAACGCCTGCAACGTCACCGCCGTCAGCGACGGCCGCGAGATGACGCGCGCGATGGCCGACCATCGCGTCGACCTGATCATCCTCGACGTCATGCTGCCCGGCGAGGACGGCTTAAGCCTCTGCCGCAAGGTGCGCTCGGAGGCGCAGACGCCGATCATCATGCTGACCGCGCGCGGCGAGGACGTCGATCGCATCGTCGGGCTCGAGATGGGCGCGGACGACTACCTGCCGAAACCGTTCAATCCGCGCGAGCTCCTGGCGCGCATCAACGCGGTGCTGCGCCGGCAGGCTGCGGCGCAGGCCGCCAGCTCGATCGAAGGCGCGAGCACGCTGGCCTTCGAGGGCTGGCGCATCGACCTGCGGCTGCGCGAGTTGCGCAACCCCGACGGCGCGCGCGTCGCGATGACGAGCGCGGAGTTCGACCTGCTGCGCACCTTCTGCGAGCGGCCCGGCCGCGTGCTGTCGCGTGACAGCCTTCTGGACCTCACGCAGGGCCGCGCCACCGGCTCGTTCGAGCGCTCCATCGACGTGCTGGTCAGTCGCATCCGCCGCAAGATCGAACCCAACCCGCAGGATCCCACCATCATCAAGACGGTGCGCTCGGGCGGCTATCTGTTCACGCCGAGGACGGAAGCGGTTGCGGCGCCCCTGAACAGCTGATCTCGAGCGCCCCGCCATGAGTTTGTTCGGGTTCTTCCATCTCAGGAGCATCGGCGGACAGATCGCCGCCCTCGTTGTGGCGTCGATCATCGCGCTTCATTTGATCCTGACCGCCAGCTTCCTGATCAGCCGGCCGGACCGCGCCGAGATGCCGCCCGACGGCGCGCATCACCTCGCGGATGCCGCACTGCTGCTCGGCGGCGCCGCAAGCGAGGAGCGGCCGCGGCTGCTTGCCGACATCGCCCGCGCGTTCCCGAAGCTTGATCTCGAGGTGCTCGCACCCGGCACGGCCACAGTCGTCGAGGACACCGAAGGTCCGCATCTGCATGGCATGCGCCGGCATCTCGGCCATGGCTACAAGGTGATGACGCTCGCGCCTGAAGGCGGCGTGCATCGCCTCGGAGTCGAATTGCCCGACGGCACGACGATCGCCGGGCACGTCGAACCTGATCATCCGCCGCGCTTCTGGGCCAATCCCTGGACGATCACGCTGCTATTCGCGCTGATCAGCGTCACCATGCTGGGCCTGTGGGCAGCGCATGCGCTCGCTCGCCCGCTGTCATCCTTTGCGCGCGCCGCCGAAGGCTTCAGCCTCGACGGCACCGCCGAGCCGCTGCCCGAGCGCGGGCCCGAGGAGATCCGCTCGGTCGCGCGCGCGCTCAACCGCATGCAGGAGCGGATCGCGGGACTGATGGCCGACCGGACCAAGATGCTGGCGGCGATCAGCCATGACCTACGCACGCCGATCACGCGGCTGCGCCTGCGCGCCGAGTTCATCGAGGACGAGACGCATCGCAAGCGCATGCTGGTCGACCTCGACCAGATGCGGGCGATGCTGGAATCGGTGCTCTCGCTGCTGCGCAACGACCGCAGGATGGAGGCGGTGACGCTGGTCGACATCGCAAGCACGCTGCAGCTGATCGCCGACCAGTTCGCCGACATGGGTCATACCGTGCATTACGACGGCCCCGCGCAGGCTACCGCCGCGGCGCGTCCAGACGACCTGCATCGCGGCATCACCAACCTCGTCGAGAACGCGGTGCGCTTCGGCGCCGAGGTGACGATCCGCCTCGAGGTCTCCGGTACCACGCTCACCATCGATGTCGAGGACGACGGCCCCGGCATTTCCGACGAGCGCAAGCAGGAGATGCTGGAGCCGTTCGTGCGCGGCGACGACGCGCGCAACATGGACGACACCACCGGCTTCGGGCTCGGGCTGTCGATCGCACGTGCGATCGCGGTCGCCCATGGCGGCGAGCTGTCGCTGCACGATCGCCAGCCGAACGGCCTGACCGTGCGCATGCAGCTGCCGATCTGGCAACCGAACCGCCTGGCGGCGTGATAGCCACCTCTCCCCAGCGGGGAGAGGTGTAAGGAGATCATGCGCGCAGCTTCAGGCGGCGAGCGCGTGCTCGTGAACCGGCTCGTCGTAGATCGCGATCGCCTCGAAGCGATAGCCGCAGGCGCGGCATTTCCAGAGATAGGAGACCCGGCCATTGCCCGGCTCGATCCAGTCGGGGTGCGCGATCGGCGTGCCGCATTGCGCGCATGGGTTTTGCCTGGGAATCTCGCCGATGTCCGATTGGATCAGGTCAGAGTGAGTCAGGTCTGATTGCATCAAATCTGATCTGGTCATGACACCTCTCCCGATGCGTGTTTCTTATATGTTGTTGGGCAGATGCGCGAATGGACAGGTCCGCTGTCGCGTGCGGCCCCAGTCTGTTGCACCTCACCTGCAGCGAACTTAACGCATGTTTAAGTCGTAAAGACGACGGCGCGACCGAAATCTTTGACGGCGGCGTTTCGCCACATCATCGCCGTGTTCCACAGGCCTAACGCGAGCGGACGCAGGTCAATTCGACCGAGAGATGTTCGATGAAAACTTTAATCGTTGCCGCCGCAATCGCGGCTGGACTGTCATTGCCTCACGCTGCAGTCGCGGGCGAAGCGGAATATGCCGAGATGGTTGCGGCGCACGCGCGCGCGAACGGCGTGCCGGAGGCGCTGGTACATCGCGTCATCGTGCGTGAAAGCCGCTATCAGCCGCATCTGATCGGCCATGGCGGCACGATCGGGCTGATGCAGATCAAGCTCGCGACCGCGCGCGGCGTCGGCTACACCGGGGATGCTGCCGGCCTGCGCGATCCCGAGACCAATCTCACCTATGCCGTGAAATATCTCGCCGGCGCTTATCGCGCCGCCAATGGCGATTACGGCCGAGCTATTCGTTATTATGCAGGCGGCTATTACTACGCCGCAAAGCAGCAGCGGATGCAGATGGCGCAGCAGGGCGATGCGTTCGGCAATGCCTGGCTCGAGCCGAACGGCAATCCGCAGCCCATCATGTCCGCCCCACACAAGCGTGTGGCACGAAACCTCGCCAACGCAAGGGCGCAGGCCCGGAAGTAGCTTTCGTGTCCCGGACGCGCTGCAGCGTGAAACGCTGCTGCGCAGGGCCGGGACCCAGCAGTTCCCTCCTTGTGGGGCCCGGCTCTGCGGCGCACCGCTGCCGCGTTGCGTCCGGGGCACGATTGGGGATACCACGTTGACACACAGCGTCACTGGCATACATTAGCGCCGTTCCGAGGGGTGCTCCGAGGAGGAGCTGAGATACCGCTAAATGGGTGGGAACACCCAGGACCGCGGTGACCCTTTGAACCTGATCCGGGTCATGCCGGCGAAGGGACAGGGATGTACCAGACGACCAAACGACCGGATTCACCGGTTTCCATTATCGGCGCAGGCATCGCGGGGGCCTGGCAGGCGCTGTTGTTCGCGCAGGCTGGCCACGCCGTCACTCTGCATGAGCGCAGTGACGCGGCCATGACGGACGCCACCAGCCACTGGGCCGGCGGCATGCTCGCGCCCTATTGCGAGGCCGAGGTGGCCGAGCCCATCATCAGCCGGCTTGGCCTGCGCTCCCTCGACATCTGGCGGCGCGAGCTGCCGGATACCCCGTTCAACGGCTCGCTGGTCGTGGCGCTCCCGCGCGAGCGCAACGACTTCGAGCGCTTTGCGAGGATGACTGAGGGCCATCAGCGGCTCGACGCCGCCGGCCTTGCCGCGCTCGAGCCGTCACTTGAGGGACGTTTCCGCGAGGCGCTGTTCTTCCCGACCGAGGGCCATGTCGAGCCGCGCCGCGTGCTGCCAAAGCTGCACGAGCGCATCCGCGCCGCCGGCGGCACCATCAAGTTTTCCAGCGACGTCAGCGCCGGGGATCTCGACGGCATCGTGATCGACTGCCGCGGGCTTGCCGCGCGAGAGGAACAATCGGAGTTGCGCGGCGTCAAGGGCGAGATGATCCTGATCGAGACCAGCGAGGTGCAGCTCGCCCGCCCGGTCCGGCTGATCCATCCACGCTGGCCGCTCTACGTGATCCCGCGCGAGGCCGGCCTGTTCATGCTCGGCGCGACCTCGATCGAGGCCGAGGACACCGGCGTCAGCGTCCGCTCGGCGCTGGAGCTGCTCGGCGCGGCCTATGCGGTGCATCCCGCTTTCGGCGAAGCCCGCATCGTCGAATTCGGCTCCGGTCTTCGTCCAGCCTTTCCAGACAATCTGCCGCGCATCGGCGTTCGCGGCGACAGGATCGCCGTCAACGGGCTTTACCGTCATGGCTTCCTGCTCGCGCCGGCACTCGCCGAGCTGACGCTCGCCTACATCGAGCGCGGCCAGATCGACAATGAGGTGATGCAATGCGCGTGATCGTCCAATGCGTTTGATCATCAACGGCGAGCAACGCGAGGTAAACTCAGTGAGCGTCGACGCGCTGCTCACCGAGCTCGACTACGAGGGCACGCATTTCGCGATAGCGCTCAATTACGACGTGGTACCGAAAAGCCGCTGGGCCGAGGCGAGCCTCAGGGACGGCGACGAGATCGAGATCATCACGCCGCGGCAGGGAGGGTGATGGGATGATGGCCAACTCACCCCACACTCCGCTGTCATCGCCCGGCTTGACCGGGCGATCCAGTACGCCGCGGCCTCTCGGTTCTAGCCGCGCCGCCTCTGGAATACTGGATCCCCGCCTTCGCGGGGATGACAGCTGCATGAGGGGAACGACCGACCGTCACATCAAAGCCCCGTGGTTATGGGTCCCTGCCTTCGCCAGGACGACAGCGTCAATTGAGGAGACACCTTCGACATGGTGACCTTCTACGGCAAATCCTTCGCCTCCCGCCTGCTGATCGGCAGCGCGCTCTATCCCTCGCCGGCGATCATGCAGGCGGCGATCCGCGCATCGGGCTCGAACATCGTCACCGTGTCGTTGCGCCGCGAGGCCGCGGGCGGCAAGACGGGCGATGCCTTCTGGAACCTGATCCGCGAGCTCGACGTCACGGTGCTGCCGAACACCGCCGGCTGCCGCAGCGTGCGCGAGGCAGTGACCACCGCAAAGCTCGCGCGTGAATTGTTCGGCACCAGCTGGATCAAGCTGGAGGTGATTGCCGACAACGACACGCTCCAGCCCGACGTCATCGGCCTGGTTGAAGCCGCCGCCATCCTGATCAAGGACGGCTTTGAAGTCTTCCCCTATTGCACCGAGGATCTCTCCGTCGCGAACCGGCTGGTCGACGCCGGCTGCAAGGTGGTGATGCCGTGGGCAGCGCCAATCGGCAGCGCCAAGGGCATCACCAACCGCGACGCGCTAAAACTGCTGCGCGAGCGGCTGCCCGACATCACGCTGGTCGTCGATGCCGGCATCGGCGCGCCGAGCCACGCGGCGCATGCGCTCGAACTCGGCTATGACGCCGTGCTGCTCAACACCGCGATCGCCAAAGCCGCCGATCCCGTGGCGATGGCGAACGGCTTCCGCCTCGGCGTCGAGGCCGGCCGCACCGCTTATGAAGCCGGGCTGATGGACGCCCGCGACTTCGCCTCCCCGTCAACCCCTGTCGTTGGGACCCCGTTCTGGCATGCCGTATCCTGATCGCAACGCGTATCCTGATCCCTTCTACGCCGTCGTCGACAGCCTCGCCTGGGTCGAGCGCCTGGCCAAGCTCGGCGTCGGCACGATCCAGCTCCGCGCCAAGAATCTCAACGACGCCGAAGCGCTCCAGATCGTCAGCGATGCGCTCGCGGTGACGAAAGACACGCCAGCCAGGCTCGTCGTGAACGATTATTGGCGCGCGGCGATCGTCGCGGGCGCAAAGCATCTGCATCTCGGCCAGGAGGACCTGGTCGACGCCGACCTCAAGGCCATCCGCGATGCCGGCCTGACGCTCGGCATCTCCACCCATGACGATGCGGAGCTTGCGACGGCGCTTGACGCGCAGCCCGACTATGTCGCGCTGGGCCCGATCTTCTTCACCACGCTGAAATCGATGCGCTTCGAACCGCAGGGCATTCCAAAGATCACCGAATGGAAGAAGCGCGTCGGCACCATCCCGCTGGTTGCGATCGGCGGCATCAAGTTCGAGCATGCCGCGGAGATCTTTGCAGCGGGCGCGGATTCCATTGCCGTCGTCAGCGATGTCACGCAAAACGCCGACCCCGATGCCCGGGTCAAACAATGGCTTGGGCTCAGTAGCAAGGAGGCTGCGTGATGCCCTCTTTCCGAGCCCTCGCACCCCACACTCCGCCGTCATCGCCCGACTTGATCGGGCGATCCAGTACGCCGCGGCCTCTCCGTATCCCATCGCCGCCTCTGGAATACTCGATCCCCGCTGGAGCCTGTCATCGGGCTCGCCGAAGGCGAGACCCGGTGGCGGGGATGACAGCGGTATTTGTCTCTCGCGCAGCGATGCCAACGAATCAGTAAGGAGGATCCCATGAACATCCGCTCCAACCCCGACAAGACCATCCCCGCCGTCACCACCGGCCCGCTGCCCTCCTCGCGAAAAATCTTCGCCTCCCCGGAAGCCGCGCCCGATCTGCGCGTGCCGCTCCGCGAGATCATCCTCTCGGAAGGCGCCGGCGAGCCGAACCTGCCGGTCTACGACACCTCCGGCCCCTACACCGATCCGAGCGTGACGATCGATGTCAACGCCGGCCTTGCCCGCAACCGCAAGGCCTGGGTGCTGGAGCGCGGCGGCGTCGAGGAATATGAGGGCCGCACGATCAAGCCGGAGGACAATGGCGGCGTCTCCACCGACAAGGCCGCGCGCGCCTTCTCCGCCTACCACAAGCCGCTGCGCGGCCTCGACGGCCACAAGATCACGCAGCTCGAATTCGCCCGCGCAGGCATCATCACCAAGGAGATGATCTACGTTGCCGCACGCGAAAACCTCGGCCGCAAGCAGCAGCTCGAGCGCGCCGAGCAAGCGCTGGCCGATGGCGAAAGCTTCGGCGCAGCGGTGCCGGCTTTCATCACGCCGGAGTTCGTTCGTTCAGAGATCGCGCGCGGCCGCGCCATCATCCCGAGCAACATCAATCACAGTGAGCTCGAGCCGATGATCATCGGCCGCAACTTCCTCACCAAGATCAACGCCAATATCGGCAACTCGGCCGTGACCTCGTCGGTCGAGGAGGAGGTCGAGAAGATGGTGTGGGCGATCCGCTGGGGCGCCGACACCGTGATGGACCTCTCGACGGGCCGCAACATTCACACCACGCGCGAATGGATCCTGCGCAACTCGCCGGTGCCGATCGGCACTGTGCCGATCTACCAGGCGCTGGAGAAGTGCAACGGCGATCCGGTGCAGCTCACCTGGGAGCTCTACAAGGACACGCTGATCGAGCAGTGCGAGCAAGGCGTCGACTACTTCACGATCCACGCCGGCGTGCGCCTGCAATACATCCACCTCACCGCCAACCGCGTCACCGGCATCGTGTCGCGCGGCGGCTCGATCATGGCGAAGTGGTGCCTGGCGCATCACAAGGAGAGTTTTCTTTACACCCACTTCGACGAAATTTGCGACTTGATGCGCAAATATGATGTCTCCTTCTCGTTGGGCGATGGATTGCGTCCGGGCTCGATCGCCGACGCGAACGACCGCGCGCAATTTGCCGAACTGGAAACGCTCGGCGAACTGACAAAAATCGCGTGGGACAAGGGCTGCCAGGTCATGATCGAAGGCCCCGGCCACGTGCCGATGCACAAGATCAAGATCAACATGGACAAGCAGCTCAAGGAGTGCGGCGAGGCGCCGTTCTACACGCTTGGACCGCTGACCACCGACATCGCGCCGGGCTATGACCACATCACGTCAGGCATCGGTGCCGCCATGATCGGCTGGTTCGGCTGCGCCATGCTCTGCTACGTCACGCCGAAGGAGCATCTCGGCCTGCCCGACCGCAACGACGTCAAGACCGGCGTCATCACCTACAAGATCGCCGCGCACGCCTCTGATCTCGCCAAGGGCCACCCGGCCGCCCAGCTTCGCGACGACGCGCTCTCGCGCGCCCGTTTCGAATTCCGCTGGACCGATCAGTTCAACCTCGGCCTCGACCCCGACACCGCAAAAAGCTTCCACGACGAGACCCTGCCGAAGGAAGCCCACAAGGTCGCGCACTTCTGCTCGATGTGCGGCCCAAAGTTCTGCTCGATGAAGATCACGCAGGACGTGCGGGATTACGCGGCGACGTTGAACGATCCGAACAGCGTGGGGATGTCCGTGGCCGGTACCATCGAAGACGGCATGGCCAAGATGAGCGAGAAGTTCAAGGAGATGGGGAGCAACGTGTATCTGGATGCGGAGAAGGTGAAGGAGAGTAACCGGGCGTTGTGATGCGCTCCACTCCCTATCCGGGCTTGCCCCGGGCAACCTTCGACAGTGAAGAAGCCGGGCGAAAGCCCGGCTTTCTATTTGACGCCCGCAGAGAAGCACCCAAGCGACAGCGAGCGCAGCCTCAGCTCAAGGAAGCCAATTCACGCGCGAGATTGTCGCGGGCGCGGCGATCATATATCGCGGCGAAGCCTGCATCGGGATAGATAACGGGGCGGGCGGCGAACTGGCTAAGCACCCTGGCGCGGCCGGCGCGATAGTCGGGATCGCTGACATGGATGAACTCCTGCCGGATGGCGGCGGCATAGGCGTCGTAGCGCGCAGGTTCTGCACCGAGGATGCTGAGGTCGATCGAGATCAGGATCGCTCCAAGGCGATCATCCGCCTCGACCTCGTGCGTTTTCGTCAGGCGGATCAAGCGGCCGACCTCGTGGCTGATATCGGCGCCGACGTGCCCTTCGGCCAGTTGCGCGCTGAGCTCTTCGTTATCCGACCGGGTCGGATCGTAGACAACGTCGTGCCACCAGATCGCTTCGGACAAAATCTCGCGCTCGGCCGCAGACAGACCGTCCACCCCTGCGAGCGCTGCAAGACAGTCCTCGATATGCGCGAGGTTATGATAGTGGCGGCCAGGTGCCGCATAGGCGGCCACCAATTCTTCGCGGATCATCGCAAGCTCTTATTCGTCGAACAGTTCGTTGAACAGCGCTTTCGCCCGTTCGCGTCCCTCGTCCGTGAACACGACAGACTTTACCTTGCCGACGGGGTCGAGGATCATCCCCCTGTCATGCAGGCGGCCGAGCACGTCCCAATCCATGCCCTTCCATGCACGATAGTCATCGTGCAGAGTCAAATAAAGCAACGCCAACGCCGCGCCGTCGATCTTGTCGTTATTGATGGCCATCTTGAACCTCTCACGGAGCGATGCTGATGTGATTCTATTCGGCAAAATGCAATGCGCAATGGCCCCTGCACCGCGCCATATGCGGTGCAATTGAACCAACTCATTGACCCGACTGAGATGCCCGACAGCAACTCCGACCGCCTCCCCGATCAGTTCCGCCCCAACCTCCGCCTCGTCTTCGTCGGCACCGCCGCCAGCACGCGCTCAGCCAGCCTCGGGCACTATTACGCCCATCCCGGCAACCGCTTCTGGCGCACCCTCCACGAGACCGGCATTACACCACGGCTCTATCAACCCAGCGAGTTCGCCGCACTGCTCGCGCTCGGGATCGGCTTCACCGATCTCTCCAAGTCGGGTGCGGGAATGGATCACCAGATCCCGGCAGCCTCGATCGACGTGGCGGGGTTTCGGATCAAGATGGAGCGGTATCGTCCGAAGACGATTGCCATCACCAGCAAGAAGGCTGCGAGCTTGTTCTACGGAAAGCCGTCCGCAATGATTTCGCTGGGAGGCAGCAGGCTGCCGGGCAATTTCCCGACGTGTTCGTGCTCGCCTCTCCGTCCGGCGCTGCGTCCGGTAGTTGGACGTTGCAGCCCTGGCGCGAGCTTGCGGCGTGGGTCGCTGCGCTCCACGCTCCGACCTCATCCTGAGGAGACCGCGAAGCGGTCGTCTCGAAGGATGGCCACGGGCGATAGCGTGGCCTTCATGGTTCGAGACGGCGCTACGCGCCTCCTCACCATGAGGTTCTGAAACCATGACGGACCCCCACGCCGGACGCCCCCCATTGCTTCCGCCGCAAAGCCCTTGCATGCTGCTTCCGTAGAACAATGGGGAGCGCCACCCATGCTGACCCTCTATTCCTACCCCGAACTGTTCGGTGTCGCCGACAACAACGGCTACGGCCTCAAGGTCTACGCCTTCCTGAAGCTAGCCGGCGTGCCGTTCGTGCACGAGCACGTATTCGATGCGTCCGCCGCGCCACGCGGGCAGTTGCCCTATGTCGTCGATGACGGCGAGACGATCGGCGACAGCGAGACCATCATCTCGCACGCAATCGGGAAATATCGCCTGACCATCGACGCCGGCCTGTCACCGGAGCAGCGCCGGACCAATCTCCTCGTCACGCGCATGTTGGATGATCTCTACTGGGTGATGTCCTATTCGCGCTGGAAGGACGAGCGCTACGTCCAGGCGTTTTGCGATGCATTCATGGTGCAGCATCCGAAAGTGAATGCCGAGGGGCTGGAGAAGGCGAAGGCCTACAACGCGCAGCGCTATTATTATCAGGGGATCGGCCGCTACACGCCGGAGCAGGCCTATGCGCGCGGGCTCGCGGATCTTGAGGTGTTGGCCGAGATCGTGCCAGCGCAGGGTTTCGTGCACGGGGCGGCGCCGACCAGCGTCGATGCCGGCATCTATGGCTTTCTCGCCAACATCCACTTCTTCCCGATCCCGACGCCGCTGAAGGCCTTCGTCGATGCGCACGAGAATCTCGTCACGCATTGCGAGCGGATTCATGCGGCGGTCAGTTCGTAGGCGGGCAAAGCGACTTGTCCGCCGTAGCTCGAAGAGCGAAGGCGGAAGCGTGCCCACCACTTCTGCCTCGGTCAAGGAAAGATGGTGGGCACGGCGCTTCGCGCCTTTGCCCGCCCTACAACCCAGCCCCCTACCGCATCGTGATCGCAAGACCGCTGAGGTCCGCGTTCGCCATCAGGCCGACTTGCGTGCCGGAGAGCTCAAGCACCGCGCCCTTCTGGTTGGTGAGCACGATGGCCCTAGCGCCGGCACCCACCGCAAGGCCGGCACCGGCGGCGCCGTAGACGCCGGCGACATCCGAGGGACGGAAGATGTTGGAGACGCGGCCGCGCAGCACGGTCCTGGAGCCGCCGAACACAAGGCCGTAGTCGAGGCCGCCGGTCGAGAGCGGATAGGAGCGGCCGCGGAAGTTCAGGACGCCCGACCCGCCCGAGCCGCCGATGATCCAGCCCGCCTTGTAGATCGTCAGCGTCACGAAGCCGCTGTCGGCCTGCGCGGCGGTGGAGAGGCCCGCGAAAGCGGCGATGGCGACCAGCGCGGCGCGGAGGGTGGATGAGAACTTCATGAGCGGCTCCGAAAAATGTTTGGCAACGGAAAGCGAATCAGGACGCGCGAATTTACCCGATCGATCGCGGCGGCAAAATGTTCGGCAGGCGACAGCAGGAGGCACCGCGCGCACGCCCCTCCCCGCTTGCTCCACATGCTCCCTCTCCAGTTCGGGGCTCCGCAGGCGGCGCGATCGCATATGAGCCTCAACTTGAGCTCGTTATGCCCGGGCTTGTCCCGGGCATCCACATTCTTCGTGCAGTAGGCGATGCGTGGATGGGCGGGGCAAGCCCGGCCATGACGTTGTGGAAGCTTCAGTGCAAGCTCACGTGTCTTGCACGCGGCACCCTGCCCGCGGGTGGGTACAGCATGGAATTGTGCTGGTGATTTGCCCGACGTGTCAACCGTCTTTTCGGCCTTCCCGAATATCATCTTTCCGCCGATTTCTACTTTGCATGGGGTTGTTTTCGACATTTTTGTCGGCGGGGGCCGAGGCGGCCTTCCGACCATGGAGGGATGTCATTGCAAGTCGCTCACATGCAGTTAGGCTGCACCATCCATTATTCGGGCTCGGAGGTCCCCATGCCGATCCAGCATTTCGCACCGCCGCCGCACGTCAAGGCGCCGCCGCTGTCCTTTGCCACCCGCGTCGGCGATCTGCTGTTCATCTCGGGCATTCCCGGCTTCGATGCCCACGGCGCGCTGCCTGAAGGCTTCGAGGCGCAGTTCGCCAACGTCGTCATCAACATCAAGCGGGTGCTGACGGAGGCCGGCAGCTCGACGCACGATCTCGCCAAGGTCAACGTGCTGCTGACCCGCGCCTCCGATGTCGCAGCGATGAACGCGCTCTATGCCGGCGCGCTCGGACCGCCGCCCTATCCGGCGCGCACCACGTGCGTGGTGCACGCGCTCCCTGATCCGAGGATGCTGATCGAGATCGAGGCGGTGGCGTCGCTGGCGAAGTGAGCGGCGGATGCCGGTCGCAAGCAGCAGCGCACCAGCGCCTCCACATCGTCATTGCGAGGAGCACTTCGCGGAGCCTGTCATCGGGCCGCGCTTTGCGCGGACCCGGTGGCTCGCAATGACGGGATTGTTGCAACGATATGTTTCCACGGCATGACCTGAGATCCCGGCACGATCTCTGGTCCTCACTCTTCGCAACTGACATATGCGTGAATCACGGCGGCATCGGCTTGCAACGGGCCTGCTTTTGCCGCACGAGTTTCGCGGACTTCACGCATCAGCAAGGGGATATTTCAATGCGTCGCGTTCTTAGTGTTTGTGCCGTCGCTGGCATCGCCTCATCGGTCTTTGCCGTGCCGGCGTCGGCAAAGGTCGGTTATTACGTGATCCGCTGGGACAACACCGGCATCTGCCAGATCTGGAACGAGGACCTGCGTTACAAGCCGACGGAGTGGCCATCGACCTACAAGGTGGTCAGCAAGTCGTTCCCGACGTTCACCGCCGCCAATGACGTGCAGCTGAAGCTGCGGGGCGAGCGCCGCTGCACGCTGTAAGCGGAAAGCAAAGAGCAACGATTTTGCGAGGCGGATGCGCGGACAGCGTCATCCGCCTTTTCGTTGGCGGCCTCGATGCCCCTCGTTTCAAGCCGAATTCCTGCGATTTCCACCGCCCCTGCTTTGAACCTGTTGCGCCCAGGGAACTACTCAACTGGTGTCCGGGCCGCATCCTCCAAACGGCTCGCGCCACGCCTCCCCAGACATTGTCGGGAGGAGCATCACATCGTTCATTTGAGGAGCTATCATGCGTCGTTTTTCCATGCTGTGTGCCGCTGTCGGCGTTGCTGCTGCCTTCGTTGCCACCAGCCCTGCTGAAGCCGCCGGCTATCACCTGATCCGCTGGCAGAACACCGGCATTTGCCAGATCTGGGACGAGAGCCTTCCGACCACGCCGTGGCCGTCCGACTATCACCGCGTCAGCGGCTCCGTTCCGACCTTCGTCGACGCGCTCGCCCTGAAGGAGCATGCGCTGAAGAAGGGTCACTGCACCCTCTAAAAGCCATCGTCGATCGGCGAACCCTTAGTAGCGGGCAAGGGCGCAAGCCGCGTCCTTGCCCTCTGCATTTTGACAAGGCAGACAGTTTGATGCGCGCGACAATGACGAAGGCCGCGGTTCTCGGCCTTTCGCTCGTGGGGTTGACGATGCCGGCGCAAGCGCAGGCCCCGCAATCCTTCCGCGTGATCTCGCCGATCTTCAGCCAGCTCGTCAGCTTTGCGATGCCGTCGAATTTTGCCGCGGTGTTCGAGAACACCAGGGGCGGCCACTACATCCGCGAGGCCGTGCTCAAGGGCGAGAGCGCGCAGGCCTGGACGCAGATGATCACGGTCGCCGGCGAGAAAGGCGTCGCAGGCAATCCGTCGCTCACGCCGGAGAAATTCGCCGGCAACATCGCCGGCGGCTTCAAATCAGCCTGCCCCGAGAGTTTTGCCGCGAAGGCGCTCGGCACCACCAGGTTCGGCGACTCCGATGCCTTCATCGCCGTGATCGGCTGCGGCAGCGTCGACACCGGCCCTGAGCGCCACAGCGAAACCGCGCTGCTGATCGCGCTGAAGGGCGACGCCGATTACTACACGATCCAATGGGCCGAGCGGGGACCCGCCGCCGGCAAGCCGCCGCTCGATGACGAGAAATGGCCCGCGCGCCTGCGCCAGCTGCGCCCGATCGACCTCTGCCCGATCGTCGCGGGCGAGAAGGCGCCCTATCCGAGCTGCGTGAACAGAAGCTGACGCCTCACGCGTCCTTGTTTGCGCCGGGATGGATCAAAACGTCCCGCGCGGCGGCGAGGTCGAGGAAGGCCTGCTCGCTGCCGCCGCGGTCGGGATGCATAGTCTTGGCGAGACGGCGATAGGCCTGGTGGATGTCGTCGCAGGTGAGCTGCACCGCAAGCGGCAGGCCTAGCGTGCGGCGCGCGCGTTCCTCGTTAGTCAGCTTCTTTGGCATTGCACTGCGGCGGCCGAAGCGCGGCGCGGTCAGGCCGTGGATGACCTCGAGCACGACACTGAGGCGGCGCTGCGCCGCCACCGTGATGTCGTGGGCCTGCCCGTCATGGGCGGCCTGGCGCAGGATCGGGATCGCCTGCTCGGCGGCCTGGCGCAGCGTCGTGTCGGTGCTCGCACGCGCGATCTCGGCCGCAAGCCGGCCCGCCTCGTCCCAGTCGAGGGTGTGGGCGGTCCGCAAGCGTTCGAGGGCCAGCTTCCAGGATTCAATCCGGTCCATCATGCGCGCAACACTTAGCAACGAAAGCGAGTATGCCAAGCGCGGCGTTTCCGACGTCTTAATTTCGGGTTAGCCTTTCGCGAAACTTCGACACGAATCCGGCGCGAATTTCTGCCTGCACCGGCTCCTCAATGAGGCCTGACCGTCGTGTCGCGGCCACGCTTGCCGAATTTTGGTGCGGTCGCGACGTGCAGGGCGTCCTGAACCATGCCGATCCGCTGCCGGGCGATCTCCCGGACGCTGCGCGGCGCCGACTTGGCCGCGGCGTGGCGCAGGCTCGCCAGCACCTGGGTTGCCGCCTGCCGCAGCGTCTCATCGCGGCTCGCGCCTGCGATTTCCGCGACGATCTCGGCCGTCTTGCCGTAATCGGGCTCGGGCGCCGACATGCAGCGCTCGATCGCGAGCTTCCAATGTCTGATATGCGGGTCCATGCGCTTCGTCCAAATTGCGCGGCATCCAAAACGGGATGACAGCAACGCGCAGAAGTGGCTTGGCGTTTCGATTGGTTCGGCTTTGAATCAGCTTGTCGTCAACGCCAGAAAAAAGAGTCGAGGAAGCTGCGTCACCGGCTCGATCATGATGCTGGACGGCGGCTGCAGGACGTTGTGATCGGGCACAGCGTTCTTGCCCGGTGTCACCCCCGCGAGGGACCGGGGATCCTGTATTCCAGAGGCAGCGACGACTTATTCACATCACTACGCAGCTTGTGCCAATGGCGGCCGCTTTGCGGTTATCCCAAGGTCATCTGGTGCATTCCGTCGTTGTTAACCATCCGTTAACCAAACCCGCCCACCGTAGAATTACGGCTTGGGGTCGTTTGTTCTCGATCCGCTTCCATAGACGGAAGCGGGCGTTGGTCGGGAGGTGCGTTAATGACCATTGTTCACTCTGCTGCGTCCGCGTCGCCTACGCAGCTTCTTACCCCCAATGAAATCGTTCCACTTCTGATCGGCGCGACTGTCGGCGAGATCGAGCGCGAGCTCGTGCTCCAGACGCTCGCCCGCTGCGACGGCAACCGCACGCGCGCCGCGCGCGTGCTCGGCCTTTCCGTTCGCACACTTCGCAACAAAATCCGGATCTACGCGGCCGAAGGCATCGACGTGCCCGCCTATCACGATTAGGACGCGGCGCGGCGGCGCCACCATCCCCTGAGCGTCACGCCAAGCGCGATCGAGAACGACAGCGCCGCGACGATAGCCGCGGTCAGCTCGACCGCGCGCAGCAGGAAGGCGGTCATGACCATCCATGACGGCTGCGGCTCTTCGGCAAAGGCGATCGGGACGATGTCCGGCACGAGGACGTGCTCGAGCCCGGCGGCGATCGCGAAAACCAGCATGAACAGCAAGAGGATCTTCCATGCCGCGGTCATCGACGGCTCTGCTTGGGGGGTAATCTCGCGCACAAGCGATCCAATGCCATGGCTTGCCGCGCCGCCGATTGATGTTGATCAAGCACGGCAACCCGGCCCGCACAATTGCTGCTGTCGTGAAACGCCGCTAATTAACGGGCTTCTCGATCAGGAGTAGCGGCGTGGCAGACGATCAGGGGCGGCAAGGGCGACAGGGACTTCAGGGTCCGCGTGGACGGCAGGGCGAGCCGGGACGGGCGGGCCCGCAGGGACATCCCGGACGGCGCGGCCCGGACGGTCAGCGCGGCAAGCCGGGGCCGCAGGGCAAGCCCGGACCGGTCGGAAAGGCCGGACCGCAGGGCAAGCCGGGTGCGCAAGGCAAGCCAGGCGAAGCCGGTTCGCGAGGCCCCGTCGGCGCGCAAGGAGCAGCCGGACCGCAGGGACCGGCCGGCCCGCAAGGCCCGCGCGGCGAACCCGGTCCGCCCGGTCAGTTGCCCTCGATTGAGCAAGTGCTGCCATGGCTGGAGCAGCTCTTTGATGCCTGGGACGAGCGGCGGCGCCAGCGCGAGCGCGAAGCCGCCGAGCGCGAGGCGCTGGAAGCCGCCGTCCAGGACGATGGCAATGCCGATATCTTCGTTGACGACGCGAGCGAGGAGACGGACGAGGACGGCCACAGGAAAAAGAAGAAAAAGAAGAAGCACGGCAACAAGGACAAATAGGCGCGGCCCGCGCCTACAGCGCGGAACGATCATCCTTGTGCGGCAGCATACCCATGCGCTCGAACTGCCAGCGCATGGCGCGGTACCAGACGTAGCCGACCGCCGCGCCACAGACCGCCAGGATGACGAGGTTGGCACTGCTATAGGAACCGCTCCACCACATCATCCAGGCGGTCCACAGCACCGTGAAGATGACGGCACCGGCTTTCAAAGAGATCAGGGGGCGGCTCATGGTCGTGCTCCGGGTTCGCTCGAAAAAACCCCGGCGATCATCATCGCAACCCGCGTCACAAGGGACCGTGAGCCAGATCACGCAAAGCCCTTAGCCAAAGCGCAGCCGCGAGCGCTCCTTCGCCTTCTCGGCCTCCGCCGAACGATCCCGCGCCGGCGCATGCGTATGCAGCGATGTCAGGAGCCGCCGCGCGGCCTCGGACACCTCCGTCACCGCGCGATCGAACGCCGCCTCATTGGCCTGCGACGGCTTGTTGAAGCCGGACAGTTTTCGCACGAATTGCAGCGCGCTGGCCTGGATCTCGTCCTCTGTCGCCGGCGGCTCGAAATTGAACAGCGTCTTGATGTTGCGGCACATAAGTTCCTCCTGAAAGGCGCTCCTGTTCGAGGACGATCGGCGGCAGCCCAATGCTACATGCCGGGTCCGCCGATGTCATCGGCAGGTCAGAACGGAACGGGGACGCCAAGCCGCTCGAAGAAGGCGCGCCCCTTCGGCGTGAGACGAAGCGCGCGTGGAATGCGATGCGGCGCGAGCGCGTGCGTTTCGACCAGCCGCTTCAGCAGCGCGTTGGCAAACGGGCCCGCCAAATGTGGAACACGCTCGGTCCAATCGTTGCAGAGGCGCATGTGAGGATCCCGGCCCGGCTTGAAGTCGATCTTCTCGGTGCGACACCAGGCCAAGCCCTGCCCAGTGAGAGAGCCGTCCCGGCCGCGCAGCGTGATCAGTTCGCGACACACCAAACCGTCCAGCAGCGCCACGCCGAGCTGGCCGGCGAGATGGCAATAACAGGTCCGCGACTGCCGGAACGGCGTCGGCACGCGTCGCGTTCGCTCGACATGATCAGCCCTGGCAGCAAGATTGACGAGGTTCTCGATCAGGCCCGCGACCTCATCGTCGGCGATCCGATAGTACCGGAAACGGCCCTGCTGCCACACCGTGAGCAGGCGCGCGTCCGTCAGCTTCTGCAAATGCGCGCTGGCACTCTGTGGCGACACGCCGGCAAGCGATGCCAGCTCGCCGGCAGGCAAAGCCTTGCCGCCGAATAGCGCACTTACCATGGCCTCGCGCGCCGGATCGCTCAAAGCCTCGGTGAGCCGCGAAAATCCCGATTGCACCGACCGTCGTGCCACCGCCATCAAAAACTCCCGCCCCTGATCTGGGCACGCTCCCACGTCATCGCAATCATCCAAAGCGCGGTCATTTCAGAATTCCGTGAAACTTTGGCGGCGCAGCTCTGCGATCCCTGGGAAATATCCCTGAATCGCGAGGATTGCACCGTGATCAACGAAGCACACAAAGGCGACGCCGAACGCATCTGCAGGCTGTGGGACGAAGCCCTCGGCAACAAGGACCTCGAGGCAGCGCTCGCACTCTATGCAGATGATGCATCCATCGAAAGCCCGCTGGTCCAACGCCTCCTGAAGACTCCAAGTGGAATCGTCAAAGGCAAGGACAATTTGCGCAGCTTCATTGCGCGCGTCTTCCAGACCAATCCGCCTCAGCGCAAGCGCTTCAAGCAGGGCTTCTTCACGGACGGCCGCATCGTCACCTGGGAATATCCACGCGTCTCTCCCGACGGCGACCAGATGGAGCTGGTCGAGATCATGGAGATCGATAAGGGCCTGATCCAGCACCACAGGGTTTATTGGGGCTGGTACGCGCTCGGCTTTCTCAAGCACGAATGAGCTGATGGGCCCGTTGGCCGGCCGCCGAAATATTCCGCTTGCGCGATGCACCATTGCAAAAATGTTCTGGCGGACGGCGGAGTATCCGCTCTCGATCCTCGAGGTGACGCTGATAAGATCGCCCGCGAAGCGGCCCGGATGAAAGCGGCCGCAGCGGGGAGAAACACATGAAGATTTCGGGCGCGATGCTTGCCGCCGTTTTGCTATCCATCTCGATACCGGCGATGGCGGCTGATTATCCAGCTCCGAAACAAGGCGAGTGGATCGCCAGGGACTTCAAGTTCCACACCGGCGAGACCATGGCGGAGCTGAAGCTGCACTACACCACGATCGGCGAGCCGACCGGTCAGCCGGTGCTGGTGCTGCACGGCACTGGCCAATCCGCCGCGGGCATGCTGACGCCGGCTTTCGCGGGCGAATTGTTCGGCACCGGACAGCCGCTCGATGCGTCCAAATACTACATCATCATTCCCGATGCGGTCGGCCACGGCAAATCGTCAAAACCGTCAGACGGAATGAAGACGAGCTTTCCGAAGTACGATTACGACGACATGGTCGAGGCGCAGTACCGACTCGTGACGGAGGGGCTCGGCGTCAAGCACTTGCGCCTCGTGATGGGCAACTCCATGGGCGGCATGCAGACCTGGCTGTGGGGCGAGAAATATCCGCAAAGCATGGATGCGCTGGCGCCGATGGCCTCGCAGCCGACCGAGATGGCCTCGCGCAACTGGATGATGCGGCGGATCATGCTCGACACCATCCGCAGCGATCCCGACTACAATGGCGGCAACTACACGAGCCAACCGCGCATGATGAAATACGCCATCGTCGCCTATGGCATCGCCAGCATCGGCGGGACGCTCGCCTATCAGGCGCAGGCGCCGACGGCGGCCAAGGCCGACAAGATGGTCGACGAACGACTCGCTGCACCAATCACCGCGGATGCCAATGACTTCGTCTATCAGTGGGAGTCCTCGCACGACTACAATGCCTCAGAGCGGCTGGAGCGCATCGAAGCACCGCTGCTGTTGATCAACGCTGCCGACGACGAGCGCAATCCGCCGGAGACGGGCGTTACGGAAGCGGCGATGAAGCGGGTCAAGAACGGCCGCCTGTATCTGATCCCCGCGAGCACGGAGACGCGCGGCCACGGCACCACCGGCAACGCAAAATTCTACACTGAGCAGCTCCGGCAATTGCTGCAGACGGCACCGCAGCGGACGATGTGACACCAGCAACAGGATCCGATGTCGACCGCTCGCTTTCGCCGGACTGCGCTCGCGTTGCCCGGCGCCGTCGAGGGTGAGCATCACGGACATGCCGATTTTCGCGTCGGCAAGCGCGTCTTCGCAACGCTCGGCTATCCCGATGACGAATGGGGCATGGTCAAGCTCACCCCGGAGCAGCAGACGATGCTGGTCGCCGCCGAACCGGAGATGTTTCGTCCGGTGCCCGGCGCGTGGGGCAAGACGGGCAGCACCAATGTGAGGCTGGCGAAAGCTGATCAGGTGACGTTGCGAAGCGCACTCACGATGGCCTGGCGCAACGTCGCGCCCAAATCGCTACTCGCACTGCATGACAAGGCGAGGCACTGATTTCGCGGGCCAAAGCCGGATTTCGTTGGCTGCGAGCGGCCCTATCAGGTAGTTTGACGCGCCAGCTCAAGCGGAGGCCCGCCGTTGACCGATCTTTGCGCTGAAGACCTCCACCATCTATGCGAAGCCGAGCCCGCGCGTGATCGCGAAAGCGCGGCCCGCGATCGACGTGCATGCCAGGAAGTTCATCGAGATGTCGCCGTTCTGCGTGCTGGCGACGTCGGGCACTGATGGCAGCGTCGATGCCTCGCCGCGCGGTGGTGGTGCCGGCTTCGTCCACGTCGCCGGCCCCAATGAGTTGCTGATGCCTGATCGCTCCGGCAACAACCGGATCGACAGTTTAAGGAACGTCGTCGAAGGCTCGGGCTTCGTGCATCTGTTGTTCTTCGTGCCAGGTATCGACGAGACGCTGCGCGTCGGCGGTCGCGGCACGCTGTCCGCCGCTCCGGAGCTGCTCGCCTCGATGGTCGAGTTCGGCAAGCCGCCGCGCGCGGTGCTGAGCGTCGCGGTGAGCGAGGTCTATTTCCACTGCGGCAAAGCCTTGATGCGCTCAAAGCTGTGGTCGCCGGAGGCGAAGGTTGAGCGCGCGGTGATGCCGAGCATCGTCCAGGTCATTCACGACCAGACGGGCTTGGGCGAACCGGAGAGCCAGGACGTGGTGGAAGCGCGCTACAAGACGCAGTTGTAGGCCGGCGCAACGAGCACAGTGTCGTCCCGGACAAGCGAAGCGCAGATCCGGGACCCCCGCGCGTTTCGCTCGTCGTGATAGCCGCAGGGAGTAGTTTGGCGAAGACTCGTGGTTACCGGCTCTGCACCACAACTTCTCCCTGGGGTGATGGGTCCCGGCTTTCGCCGGGACGACATGGGGAGTTTGCGGCTAGCGTCGGAGCTTAATGCCCCTCGCCCTCGAGTCCGCCGACGTGCTTCTGGGTGTAGAGCTCGAGACCAATGCGGCCGATCAGGTCGAGCTGGGTCTCGAGGAAATCGATGTGATGCTCCTCGTCGCTCATCAGCTTCTCGAACAGGTCGCGCGTGACGTAGTCCTTCACGCTGTGACAGTAGGTGGCCGCTTCCTGGTAGAGCGCACGCGCGCTGATCTCGGCAGCGAGATCGCAATCGATGATCTCCTTGACGTTCTGGCCGATGCGCAGGGGATCGAGCACCTGCATGTTCGGGAAGCCGTCGAAGAACAGGATGCGCTCGGTGAGCTTGTCGGCGTGCTCCATCTCCTCGATGGATTCCTTGCGCCAGACCTTGGCCATGTCGCGCAAGCCCCAATTGTCGAGGAAGCGGTAGTGCAACCAGTATTGATTGATCGCGGTGAGCTCGTGACGCAGTGCCTTGTTGAGATATTCGATAACTTTCGCGTCGCCCTGCATGATTCACTCCAGCTCTTGCGGCCTCATCGGTAATAAACCGAATTTAGAACGCTTCTAAAACAAGTTTGGAACGGGAGCAACCCATCGCAGGGTCGCACCCGGGGATAAGCTCAGCCGATTGAAGAAAGAGAAGTCAGCAGGCCGCGAGTGCGAACGAGGCGGGCTCGACGATCTCGTCGTTGGCAGCGACCTGGTGGCTGTGCGGGCAACCGGCACAGCAGGACGTGGCGCACGGGCCGAGAGCTTCATCGATGATGGTCTTGATGGTCCGCGCGCAGCGTCCGCATTCGGCGCTACAACCGAGGCAGCCATAGACCTGCTTGGCATGTCGCACGGCGTCGTCGGAATCGGCGACGGCGGCGCGGATGTCGTCATCGCTCAGCACGTTACAGGAACAGACGATCATGGAAAGCGGCAGGCCCTTCGGTGATGCACCATCATCGATATTTAAAGGCTCGGCCGGATGCAAAAGGAAAAACCGGTATTTGAAGCTATTCCAAACTGAGCCGCGATTCAGCCTAGAACGGGTCTAAAAAGACAACTTGCGCTGGATCAAGGTTGCAACCGAATTGGGGCCTAATCGCCGCCGCCACCACCGCTGTCCCCGCCACCGCCGCCGCTGCTGTCACTACTGATGCTGTCACTGGAACTGCAAGAGCCGCTGCCGATCGGATTGCCGGAACTATCGACCGACGACGATGAATTGTCGCTGAAAAACCAGCTCCCCAGCGCAAAGCCGTCAGTGTTTCCAGAATAGCTGTCGCCGCCATTGGCACCGGCAGCCGCGCGCGAGCGCCGCCGGCTGCGGTCCTGCACATGAGTCATCAGGACGAAGCAGATGACCGAGGTGGCCCCGATGGCGATCAGGGCGCTCATCATCAAACTGTTCATGGCTCTTTCTCGGGTTTCGTGCCTCGCGGGAGCCGCCTCCCGCACGCATTCGTCGCCCCCGGCAGACCTTCCGTTCATTGATCATTCAAGCAGAATATGGAACCTTGGGTGGGGAACCACGTCCGCGCTCGCTGTGAAAGGTGAAATCCATGAAGAAATCGCTCCTGGCACTCGCTGCCGCCGCCACCCTGGCCGCATCGGCGCTTGCGCCTGCGCCGGCCCATGCGCAGCGTGGTGTCGCCGCGGGCGTGGCCGCCGGCATCGTAGGCGGCGCTATCGTCGGGGGCGCGCTGGCATCCCCGTATTACGGACCCGGTCCCGGTTACTATTATGGTCCCGGCTATCCGCCTCCGCCCCGTTACTACGGCCCGGGCTATGCCGCCGACGACTATTACGGCGGCTGCGTCTGGCAGCGTCAGCGCTTCTGGGACGGTTATGCCTGGCGTGTGCGTCGCGTGCGCGTCTGCGGCTGAGGGCTTTCCCACAGATTTGTGCCGGAACGGCCGGTTTTTTACGGGACCTCCGTTCAGCCAAAAGCCCGAAAAAGACCGCTTTTTCTCGTCACAGCTCCGCGAGTGTTTACGGTGGATTGACCATTTGCGCGCTTCCTAGCAGGACGGCTAATTCCATCAGAGTGTGCGTGAGCCTTTGAAACCCGGCGCTCTTTCGAGCGCCTTCTCCCAGGAGAGCCCTAAGCATGAAGAAGACTTTAGTTGCCGCCCTCACGGTTGCGACGATCGCCGGTACGCTGGCGACCGCCACTCCGCCCGCTCAGGCCCATGACGGCGTCGGCGCCGGCATCGCAGCCGGCCTGATCGGCGGAGCCATCGTCGGCGGCGCCATCGCGTCGAGCCGCCCGGCCTATGGTGGACCGGTCTACGTGGCCGAGCCCCCGCCGCCTGCGCCCTGCTACTGGCAGCGCCAGCGTTACTGGGACGGTTACGGCTGGGTCGTTCGCCCGGTCCGCGTCTGCTACTGAGTTGATCGACGGGCGCACCTCGCGCCGCGATCGAAGCCCGGCCGAGATCATCGGCCGGGCTTTTTTCTTTCGTGCTCGCTAACGCGCCGCCTGGATCGAGCGCAGCACCTCTTCGCTCGGCCAGCAATCGACCTTCAGTCCCGCCGACTTCTGATAGGCGCCGAGCGCCGCGCGCGTCAGCATGCCGGCCTTGCCGTCGAGCTTGTCCTTGTAGAGCCCGATCCGCGTCAGCCCGCGCTGCATCGCCTCGACGTCCTTCGTTCGTAGTTGCTTCGAGGCTGACCAGGGTGTCGCGAACGACAGCGGGCTCGTCATGCGATCGCTGAGATGGCCGACGAACAGCACGTAGAGATCGGAGAAATTATATTCCTTGATGACGAAGTAGTTTTTCGTCGTCAGGAACGAGGGGCCATAAATGCCTTCGGGCTGGAGCAGCGATGCCGGCTGCGCGAGTTCAGCCGCATTCAACTTTTGCCCGCGCACCGGCACAAAGCCCTCGCGCAGCCACTGGCTGATCGGCTTCGTCACCTCCGGCACGCCGCTCGTGCAATCGACCTTGGCTGGCGCCTGCACCTCATAGGCCCAGCGTACGCCGCTCTGCCAGCCCTTGTTGACGAGCTGCTGCGCGGCGGAGGCCAGTGCGTCCGGCACCGAATGCCAGATGTCGATGCGGCCGTCGCCGTCGAAATCGACGCCGTGCTTGTAGTATTCGGATGGCAGGAACTGCGTGAGGCCGGTGGCGCCCGCCCAGGACGCGCGCATGTCCTTGCGCGCCACCACGCCCTCGCCGAGAATCTTCAGCGCAAGGACGAACTCGTTGCGGTACGTGTCCTTGCGCCGGCCGACATAGGCTTGGGTCGCAAGCACGCGCACCAGGTCATAAGGCAGCGTGTAGCGGCCATAGTCGGTCTCACGTCCCCAGATCGCGAGCATGACGGTGGCGGGAACGCCCGAGCTCTTCTCGATCTGGGTCAACGCGTCACGATATTTCTGCAGCAGCCGCTGACCCTCGCCGGCAAGCCGCGCGATCGAGGCTTCCTTGATGTAATCAGCCGGCACCTGCACGAACTCGGCCTGGGACGGAGCGCCGGTCGCGGGCCGTCCCGGCAGGATCAGATCAGGCAGCTTGTAGTCGGGCTCGAGCCCGCGCGTCTGTTCGTCGAACGTCGCGCGCGACACGCCGACCGCCTGCGCCTCCGGCCACAGCGAAGCGATGAACTGGGTGAAGGCGGCGTCGGCGGCGTGGGCGGACGACAAGCCGCAGGTGAGCACAATCACCGCAGCGATGAACGTCCGCCGCATCATGCTGAAATCACCGAGTCAGCTTCTTGTACTTCACGCGGTGCGGAATGATGCTGTCCTGGCCGAGACGGCGCATCTTGTCCTTCTCGTAGTCCTGGAAGTTGCCCTCGAACCATTCGACGTGGCTGTCGCCTTCGAAGGCGAGGATGTGGGTCGCGATGCGGTCGAGGAACCAGCGATCATGGCTGATGATGACGGCGCAGCCGGCAAAATCCTCCAGCGCCTCTTCGAGCGCGCGCAGCGTGTCGACGTCGAGGTCGTTGGTCGGCTCGTCGAGCAGCAGGACGTTAGCGCCGGACTTCAGCATCTTGGCAAGATGCACGCGGTTGCGTTCACCGCCTGACAGCGCGCCAACCTTCTTCTGCTGGTCGGCGCCCTTGAAGTTGAACGACGAGCAGTAGCCGCGCGAATTCACTTCCTTCTTGCCGAGCAGGATCAGCTCGTTGCCGCCGGAGATTTCCTCCCACACGGTCTTCTTGCCGTCGAGCGCATCGCGCGACTGGTCGACATAGCCGAGATGCACGGTCTCGCCGACCGTGATGGTGCCGTTGTCCGGAGTTTCCTGCTTGGTGATCATCTTGAACAGCGTGGTCTTGCCGGCGCCGTTCGCACCGATCACGCCGACGATGCCGCCGGGCGGCAGCTTGAACGTGAGATCGTCGATCAGGAGACGCTCACCATAGCCTTTGCTGAGGCCTTCGAAATCGACGACATTGGCGCCGAGCCGCTCGGCGACGGGAATGATGATCTGCGCGGTCTGGGTCTGCTTCTCGCTCGCCTGCTTCAACAGCTCTTCATAGCGCTGATAACGGGCCTTGGATTTTGCCTGACGCGCCTTCGGCGAGGACGCGACCCATTCCTGCTCGCGGGCCAGCGTCTTCTGATGCGCGGCCTCCTCGCGGCCTTCCTGCTCGAGCCGCTTCTGCTTCTGCACCAGCCAGGACGAGTAGTTGCCCTCGTAGGGAATGCCGCGGCCGCGATCGAGCTCGAGAATCCAGCCCGTGACGTTGTCGAGGAAGTAGCGATCGTGGGTGACGATCAGGATCGCGCCGGGATAGTTGCGCAAGTGTCCTTCAAGCCACGACACGGATTCGGCGTCGAGATGGTTGGTCGGTTCGTCCAGCAGCAGCAGCTCGGGCTGATCGAGCAGCAGCCGGCACAGCGCGACGCGGCGGCGCTCACCGCCGGAGAGTTTCGTGACATCGGCATCGTCGGGCGGGCAGCGCAAGGCGTCCATCGCCTGGTCGACCTTGCTGTCGAGATCCCAGAGGCCCTGGGCCTCGATCTCGTCCTGCAGCTTGGTCATCTCATCGGCGGTCTCGTCCGAATAATTGACGGCGAGCTCGTTGTAGCGATCCAGGATCGCCTTCTGCTTGGCGACGCCCTGCATGACGTTCTCGCGGACGGAAAGCTTGGGGTCGAGCTGCGGTTCCTGCTCGAGATAGCCGACGCGGGCGCCCTCGGCGACCCAAGCCTCGCCGGTGTACTCCTTGTCGAGGCCGGCCATGATCTTGAGCAGCGTCGACTTGCCCGAGCCGTTGACGCCGAGCACGCCGATCTTGGCGTCCGGGTAGAAGCTCAGATGGATGTTATCGAGCACCTTGCGGGTCGGGTAGCTCTTGGTCAGGCCTTGCATGAAGTAGACGAACTGGCGCGCCATCGGTCCCGTAAAACCTTCGATTTGAGGAAATTTGCTTGCCGCCGATGTAGCGATCCCGCCCCCAAAGGGCAACGTTTTCCCTCCGTTCACCACGGATGAATACGGAATGGACACCATCCGGGAAGCTGATCCCTACAATTGAAACCATTTTTTAATAAAGCAGGCCAAAGCTGGCCGTGGCGCCACAAAAAGCGCCACCTGCGGCAGAAGCGGCGGGGAAAACAGCGAGGCCGCATCATGGCAATGATCGAGACAACCTCTCATCCCGTCCCGGCAGGAGCCGGAGGCTCCACCCTCTTCGCAGAGCTCCGCGCGTTCTGGGTCCGGTTCTTCGCCACGGCTTTCAACCCCTACCGCCCGGAACTTCACTACATGCGCGGCCCGGGTCCCGCCTGGCGTGCCAAGCACGGCATGGACGCGCCGTTCCGCCTCAAACCGCGCGATCTCTGACGCCCCGCCTGCTGCCGGATTTTTGAAGCGTCCTGCTGCTTGCGCCGGCTGCCGATTGCGCGCAAGCATGGCGAGGTTCGATCGATGGCGCCCCTGCCCGCGCCGTCGTTCCTCGCCATGGATGGACGGTTTTCCCCGATGACGCGGCTACGCTGTGCAATTCTCGACGACTATTTCAACATCGCCCAAGACGTCGCCGACTGGTCAAAGATCTCCGACCGCGTCGACATGACGGTGTTCAATCATCCGTTCGCCTCCGAGCAAGCCGCTGTCGGTGCGCTGGGGGACTTCGAGATCGTCTGCGCGATGCGCGAGCGCACGGCGTTTCCGAGCAGCCTGTTCGAGGCGCTCCCCAGGCTGAAGCTGCTGCTGACCTCCGGCATGCGCAATGCCGCGATCGACATGGAAGCGGCGAAAGCGCGCAACGTCGTGATCTGCGGAACGCAATATTCCCGCGATCCGACCGCCGGGCTTACCATGGGCCTGATCCTGGAATTGACCCGCGGCATCGGCCGCGAGAACGCGCGCATGCATGCGGGCGAACCCTGGCAGAGTTTTGCGGGCATCGAGATCGAGGGCCGGACGCTTGGCGTCGTCGGGCTCGGCAAGCTCGGCAGCAAGGTCGCGGGGATCGCGAAGTCGTTCGGCATGAACGTCATCGCCTGGAGCCCGAATCTGACCGCTGAGAAATGCAAGGAGGTGGGCGTCGGCTACGCCAGCAAGGAGGAGCTGTTTGCGAAGGCGGATATCATCACCATCCACGCGGTGCTGAGCGAGCGCTCGCGCGGGCTGGTCGGCGCCGCCGATCTCGCGCGGATGAAGCCGACCGCCTATCTCGTCAACACCGCGCGGGGACCGATCGTCGACGAGGCAGCGCTGCTCGAGGCGCTGCAGCAGAGGAAGATCGCAGGCGCCGGCATCGACGTGTTCTCGGTCGAGCCGCTGCCGACCGATCATCCGATCCGCAAGCTCGACAATGTCGTGCTGACGCCGCATCTCGGCTACGCCACCGAGGATGGGCTGCGCATCCATTACGGGCAGATGGTCGAGGCGATCGACGCCTGGACCAAGGGCAGCGAGCCGCCGAAGCGGTTGGCCTGAAACGAAAAAGGCGTGCCGATGGCACGCCCTTCGCAATCAAGTGTCTTTCGAAGCTTTTAGCGCACAGTGACGGGCGCCGGCAGCGGCGGCACGACGGTCGGCTGCGTGCCCGGGGCCGGACCGGCCTGGGCAGCCATAGGCGCAGGCGCAGCAGCGCCGGGCGTCGGCGCGGCAGATGCAGTTGCCGTTCCCGGCGACGGGCCACCGGGCATCACGACGACGCGGGTGCCAACCTTGACGCGATCGAACAGGTCGGAGACGTCCTCGTTCAGCATGCCGATGCAGCCCGAGGAGACGAACTTGCCGATCGTCGAGGGCTGGTTGGTGCCGTGGATCCGGTACACCGTCGAGCCGAGATACATCGCGCGCGCGCCGAGCGGATTGCCGGGACCGCCAGCCATGAAGCGCGGCAGATAGGGCTGGCGCTCGATCATTTCCGTCGGCGGATGCCAATCCGGCCACTCCGCCTTGCGGGTGATCTTTTGCACGCCGGTCCAGGTGAAACCGTCACGGCCGACGCGCACCCCGTAGCGGATCGCGCGGCCATTACCGAGGACGTAATAGAGGTAGGTGTTCGGGGTATCGACGATGAGCGTACCGGCCGGCTCCTTGGTCTGGAACGAGACCTCCTGGCGGCGCAGGTTCGCCGGCAACTGCGTGGGCGCTGCGTCAGGCTGCTCCTCGGGCGGAAGCGCCGCAACCGTCATCGGCTGGCCATTCGGACCGGCAGGCTGCTGTTGCTGGACAGCGCCGGTCGCGGCGGGTCCACCGACGCCTTCCGGCGGACGCAGGCCGTCGTTGGCGCCCTGCGGCCCGGCAGGACGGTCGGCATAGATCACCGCTGGCGGGCCGGCGGGGCGGCCATAACGGGGATCATCCGGCGACATCACCGGACCCTGCGGCGCATTGTTGGAATAGACGGGCGCACCGGCCGGCCGGCCGTAGCGCGGGTCATCCGGCGACACCACCGGACCCTGCGGAGCGTTGTTGGAGTAGACCGGCGCACCGGCCGGCCGGCCGTAGCGCGGATCGTCCGGCGACATCACCGGACCGGAGGGGCCGGGCGGAGGCAGCGCGGCTGAGTTCCGCGGCTGCGACGGCATCGCGTCGTCGTCATCCTCGAGCGCGTCGAAATTCGGCACGCGGTCGCCGGGACGATATTCGGACGGATAGCCTTGCTGATAGACCGGGGCCTGCTGGACCGGATAGCCCTGCTGAGCGTGCGCGAGCGAGGCTCCCGCCGCAGCAGTTGTTGCGGCAGCGCAAATCGTCAGAAAATGTTTGATCATCATCGCCCTAGTGTAGTCCCCAGGCCCGACCGGACCGTTAACCGGCACATGGACGAAGATCGCGGCGCATTCAAGACAAAACAGGCCGATCCGGGCCTGATTTGGTGATTTGTGATCGGCGGCGCGACCGTTGCGCCGGTGCATCACGGAGCGGAAATCGCGCGGGGCCGTAGGTCGCCGGACTCTCCGCTCCCGATTTTTACGGAACGGCCCGGGACCGTTCGGGTATTCTCGAATCAGCCTGATTCGCCCTCCGCTTTGACCAGTTTCCCGCGCGGCGAAGGCGGCAGTCAGTACCGTCACCGCGTTCAGATGGCTCAAGGGCCTCGGCATCAACCTGCCAAGGCGGAAATTGCCCTTCGATGCTTCCCGGCTTCCGCTTCCTGCTTGCGGCGATCCTGTTGTCAACCTCCATCCTGGTATTCGGCTTAGGTGCCGCCGCGCTGCTCCGGGCGACGCATGAACAGTTCGTCAGCAATCCGTCCTGGCGAAACGGCCCGCAGGAGCAGGTGTTCGCGCAGGCAAACGAACCGACGCAGCCGGTGCTCGCAGCGCTCCGCGCCGAGCCGCTGCCGCCCTCGACCTCGGTCCGCGACTACGTCCCGACCGTCGGCCTTCCCGAAAGCGGACCCGAGCAGGTGGCCGCACCGACATCGGAGGTGAGCAGCGGGCCGGTTGCGTCGGCCGCCGGCGAACCGGCCGCGACTGAAGCTCCCTCTCCACCGGCCGAGACGCCGGCGCCGCAATCCGCATCGGCCGAAACCACACCCTCGACCAGCACGACCATGCCCGCCACCGGCGAGCCGGTGCCGACGCCGGTCAACTCACCCGAACCGCAACAGGCTGATGCCGCCAGCACCATCGCGCCATCAGAGGCAATTACAGAGGTCGCAGCGCTCGCTGCAGCCGCTCCGCAGGCCCCGCCGGCGAAAGCCAAGGCGGAGAGCGATGCGTCCGACAAGCAGGCCGCCAAGCAGCGCGCCAAGAAGCAGCACCGGACCGTGCGGCGGCCGCCACCGCCGCCAGTGCAGCAGACATTCAATCCCTTCGCCATGCAGCCGCTGCAACAATATCGGCAGCCGGCCTACGCGGCGACCACCCGCGTCCGCTAAGCGAGCCTCACGCCGGCCCGGTCGCAATCGTCGGGCCGCCTTCCTGGCCCCACTCCGACCAAGAGCCATCATAGAGCGCGGTGTCGGTGATCCCGAGGCGGTACAGCGCGAGCGTCAGCACGCCGGCAGAGACGCCGGAGCCGCAGCTCGTCACGATCGGTGCGTCGAGCTTGACGCCCGCGCCGGTGAAGGTCTGCTTGAGATCGGCGGGCGGCTTCATTTCGCCGGTCGCGGCATCGAACAATTGGGCATAGGGCACGTTGCGGGCGCCCGGGATGTGGCCGGAGCGGATGCCCGGCCGCGGCTCCGCAACGCGGCCCTCGAAGCGCTCCGCGGGACGCGCATCGATCACCTGCTCGGCACGGCTTTCGACGTTCGCGATCAACTGCTGCATGCTGCGCACACGCTTCGGATCGTAGCTCGCCTTGAAAGCCTGGGCCTTCGGCTTCCCCTCGCCGCTCTCGACCGGACGCCCCTCGGCGCGCCACTTCTTCAGGCCGCCATTGAGAATGCGCACGTTGCCGTGGCCGTAGGACAAAAACATCCACCACGCGCGCGGCGCGGCGACCCAGCCGCCGGCATCGTAGATCACGACGGTATCGGCATTGCTGATGCCGAGACGACCGACGTCGCGGCCGAACTGCTCGGCGCTCGGAGACATGTGCGGCAACGGATTGGAATGGTCGGACACAGCGTCGACATCGAAGAACACCGCGCCCGGCAGGTGCGCGGCGAGATAGTCGTCCTTCGGCAGCGGCAGCACGCCCGGCAGCTTGAAGGTGGCGTCGAGCACCTTCACGTTGGCGTCGCCGATGTGGGCGGCGAGCCATTCAGTAGAGACGAGGGGGTCGGTCGGGGTGGTCATTGCTTGCATTTCCTTTTCGTTATTCCCGAGCGCGCGTGAGCGAGGTTGAAGCAGTGCGCGTCAAACTCCGCCGTCATCGCCCGGCCTTGTCCGCGCGATCCAGTATTCCAGAGGCGGCTGTGATCGAGCGGAGAGGCCGCGGCGTACCAGATTCGCCGCTTTCGCGGGAATGACGCCGGAGATTGGAGTGACAGCGAAGCACCCCTCACCCCTTCTTCGGCTCCCATTTTTCCACCGGGCCACCGGCGTCGCGCCAGGCGGCATAGCCGCCGGCGATGTGGGCGACTGGTTTGAGGCCCATGTCCTGCGCGGTCTTGGCGGCGAGCGCGGAACGCAGGCCGCCGGCGCAATGGAAGACGAACTTCTTGTCCTCCTGGAAGATCGGCTTCGCATAGGGGCTCTGCGGATCGATCCAGAATTCGAGCATGCCGCGGGTGCAGGCAAACGCGCCGGGAATACGGCCGTCGCGCTCGATCTCGCGGGGGTCGCGGATGTCGACGATGACGACGTCGCCATTCTTGGAGATCTCGATGGCGTCTTTTGCCGACAGCGTCTCGATTTCGGCATTGGCCTCGTCGATCAGCGCCTTGATGCCGCGGGTAATGTTTTGGGGCATGTGCTTCTCCCTCTTGTTGTCATTCCGGGGCGCGCGAAGCGCGAGCCCGGAATGACGGCGGCGCACATCAGTGCGTCAACTCCTTCATCGCGCCCTCGAGCCCCTCGATGGTGATCGGGAACATGCGGTTGGCGAAGATGCGGCGGATGATGGTGGTCGATTCCGAATAGTCCCAGTGCTTCTGCTGCACCGGATTGAGCCACACCGCATGCGGATAGGTGCGGATGATGCGCTCGAGCCAGACCGAGCCCGGCTCCTCGTTGACATGCTCGACCGAGCCGCCAGGCACCATGATCTCGTAAGGCGACATCGAGGCGTCGCCGACGAACACGACCTTGTAGTCGTGCGGATATTTGTGCAGCACGTCCCAGGTGGGCGTGCGGTCGGTGAAGCGCCGCTTGTTCTGCTTCCACACGCCCTCATAGAGGCAGTTGTGGAAGTAGAAATACTCCATGTGCTTGAACTCGCTCTTCGCCGCCGAGAACAGCTCCTCGACCTGCTCGATATGCGAATCCATCGAGCCGCCGATGTCGAAGAACACCAGGAGCTTGACCGCGTTGCGCCGCTCGGGGCGCATGACGACGTCGAGATAGCCGTGATTGGCGGTTTGCTTGATCGTGTTGTCGAGATCGAGTTCGTCCGGCGCGCCGGTACGGGCGAATTTGCGCAAGCGGCGCAGCGCAACCTTGATGTTGCGGATGCCGAGCTCGACATTGCCGTCGAGATCCCTGAACTCGCGCTTGTCCCACACCTTTACGGCGCGGTTGTTGCGGTTCTTCTCCTGCCCGATGCGCACGCCTTCCGGGTTGTAGCCATAGGCGCCGAATGGCGAGGTGCCGGCGGTGCCGATCCACTTGCTGCCGCCCTGATGCCGGCCCTTCTGTTCCTCGAGCCGCTTCCTCAGGGTCTCCATGAGCTTGTCCCAGCCCATGGCCTCGATCTGCTTCTTCTCTTCCTCGGTGAGGTATTTCTCGGCGAGCTTCTTCAGCCACTCCTCGGGGATCTCCGCCTTGTCCATGGCGTCGAGCAGGCTCTCCAGCCCCTTGAAGACAGTGCCGAAGACGCGGTCGAACTTGTCGAGGTTGCGCTCGTCCTTCACCAGCGAGGCGCGCGACAGATAGTAGAAATTCTCAACCGTGTAGTCCGCGAGGTCGGCGTCGAGCGCCTCCATCAGCGTGAGGTATTCGCGCAGTGTCACAGGGACCTGCGCATCGCGCAACGAGGTGAAGAATTGCAGGAACATGGGTGACAGATTGCCCGTCGGATGGCTCCCGTCAAGGGGCGCCGACCTCTCCCACAGGAAGAGGTCGGCGCACAGCGCCGGGTGAGGGGTTTCGCTCCCTCGTGCGACTTGAGCCCCCTCCCCCGATTTGCTGCGCAAATCCACCTCTCCACGTCGGGGAGAATGAACCGAGTTCGAGCGCGCAATGATTCAACATGGACCGGGGGGCTTTTTGCTCTAGAATTGCTGCACTTGAGGCTTGGTTTTTGGGGATCTTTGCCATGGGAATTATCGCAGCGCTGATCATCGGCGCGATCGCCGGCTGGCTCGCGGGGAAAATTGTTCACGGGGCGGGATTTGGGCTGATCGGCAATATCGTGGTCGGCATCATCGGAGCGCTGGTCGCGGGCTGGATCCTGCCGCAGCTCGGCATCGGGCTCGCCACCGGCACATTCGGCTCGATCCTGGACGCCACCATCGGCGCGGTGATTGTGCTGGTCATCCTTTCGCTGATAAAACGGGCCTGAAAAGCTTGACCTAACCCGGAACGGCCGCTCGAAGCGGCCGTTCCCATGTTGTGGCGGAGGTGCACCTCGCCCGATGACCGACAAGGACGCGCGATGAAGTTTACCGGCACCAAGGACTATGTTGCGACCGACGATCTCAAGGTCGCCGTCAACGCCTCGATCGTGCTGGAGCGCCCGCTGCTGGTGAAGGGCGAGCCTGGCACCGGCAAGACGGTGCTGGCCGAGGAAGTCGCCAAAGCGCTGAACGCGCCGCTTCTGACCTGGCACATCAAGTCCACCACCAAGGCGCAGCAGGGCCTCTACGAATACGACGCGGTGTCGCGCCTGCGTGACAGCCAGCTCGGCGACGCCCGCGTTTCCGACATCAAGAACTACATCAGGCGCGGCAAGCTGTGGGACGCCTTCACCGCCGAGCAGCGCCCGGTGCTGCTGATCGACGAGATCGACAAGGCCGACATCGAGTTTCCGAACGACCTGCTGCTCGAGCTCGACCGCATGGAATTCCATGTCTACGAGACCGGCGAGACGATCAAGGCGAAGCAGCGCCCGATCATGATGATCACCTCCAACAACGAGAAGGAGCTGCCGGACGCGTTCCTGCGCCGCTGCTTCTTCCACTACATCAAGTTCCCCGACGCCGAGACAATGGGCCGAATCGTCGACGTCCACTTCCCCGGCATCAAGAAGCGCCTGGTGGAAGAGGCCCTGCGCATCTTCTTCGAGGTGCGCGAGGTGCCCGGCCTGAAGAAGAAGCCATCGACCTCCGAGCTGCTCGACTGGCTGAAACTGCTGCTCAACGAAGAGATGACGCCCGAGCAACTGCGCGAGCGCGACCCGCGCAAACTGATCCCGCCGCTGCACGGCGCGCTGCTCAAGAACGAGCAGGACGTGCATCTGTTCGAGCGGCTGGCGTTTCTGAGCCGGCGGGAGGTCTGAGGCGCAAGCTCGCAATAAAAGCTTTGTTGTAGCCTCAAACGCCGCTGTCATTCCCCGCGAAAGCGGGGAATCCAGTACGCCGCGGCCTCTCCGTATCCCACCGCCGCCTCTCGAATACTGGATCGCCCGCTTTCGCGGGCGATGACACCGAGATTGTGGAGCGCGCGTGCCCCAAGCTCGTCATTGCGAGCGCAGCGAAGCAATCCAGACTATCTCCGCGGCACGACTCCAGCTCAATGCCTAACGTCGAGACCCACTCGATGGTCGACAGCGCGGTACCATCTGCGAGCTTGCTGAAGAAACCGTGGGGTGGTTAGCGTCAGCGTAACCCACCACTTCTCTCACCAAGCGGGAAGCAAAGAGGTGGGTTTCGCTTCGCTAACCCACCCGACGAAGTGGCGCCCTCACGCGACTGCGCTTTCCGGCACGTTCGCCGCTTCCATCGGCGTCTTGCCCCGGATCAGATCGGACGCGCGGTCGGCGATCATCATCGTGGAGGCGTTCAGATTCGCCGAGATCATCCTTGGCATCACCGAGGCGTCGACGACGCGCAGGCCCTGGAGGCCGTGGACGCGGAGCTGGTCGTCGACCACGGCCCAGGTCGACTCCGCCGGGCCCATGCGGCAGCTGCAGCCGGGGTGGAAGGTGGTGGTGCCGCGCTCGGTGGCTGCGGCGAGGAATTCGTCATCCGTGTTGATGTTCGGCCCAGGGAAATCCTCGTAGGCGTAGTAGGGCGACAGCGGCCCCGACTTCAAAAGCCTGCGCGCGAGCTTCATGCCGCCGACGATGACGCGGCGGTCGAGTTCGGCGTCGAGATAATTGGTCTGGATGATCGGCGGCGCAAAGGGATCATTGGAGCGGATGCGCACATAGCCGCGGCTTTCGGGCCGCTGTTGCCAGGAGGCGACCGTCATGCCGGGCTCGTCCTCGAGCTGGCCCTGCACGCCCTCTTTGTAGCTCGCCGGCGTGAAGGTGAGCTGGAGGTCCGAGCGATCCGGGCTCTCACCCGAATACCAGAAGCAATAGACCATGGTCGGCGACAGCGACAGCAAGCCGCGCCGCGCCGTCGCCCATTTCAGCGCTTCGACCCAGAGATGCCAGCCGCGGCGAAGCTCGTTGATGGTCTTGATGTCCTTGACCCGCGCCACCGTGCGCGGCGCGTAATGGTCCTGCAAGCCTTCGCCAACCGGGAGCGCGTGGCGTACCGCGATGCCGTGCGATTGCAAGAGATCGGGCGAGCCGATGCCGGAGAGCTGAAGCAGTTGTGGCGAATTATATGCGCCGCCGGCAAGGATCACTTCCTTATTGGCGCGCACTTCGATCTGCGTGCCGCCGCGGCCGCCCTTCATGTAGCGCACGCCAACCGCGCGCTTGCCCTCGAAGACGATCTCGGTCGCGTGCGCATGGGTGTGCACATGCATGTTCGGCCGCTTCATCGCAGGCCTTAGGAACGCGGTTGCGCCGGAGACGCGCAGGCCGTTTTCGATGGTGCGCTGGCAGTAGGACACGCCTTCCTGCGTCCTGCCGTTGTAGTCGGGGTTGCGGGGAATGCCGAGCGACACCGCGCCTTCCATGAAGGCCTCGCAGAGCGGATCGCGCCACTCCATGGTGGTGACGGTGAGGCTGCCGTCGCGGCCGCGATAGAGCGACTCCCCTTCGCCGACACGCTTCTCCAGCCGCTTGAAGTAAGGCAGCACGTCGGCATAGCTCCAGCCGCGATTGCCCATCTGCGCCCAGGTGTCGAAGTCGAGATTCTGGCCGCGATTGTAGATGTGGCCGTTGATTGAGGACGAGCCGCCGAGCGTCTTACCGCGCGGCGCATAGATGCTGCGGCCGCCGGTCCAGGGCCCCGGCTCCTGCTGGTAGGCCCAGTTGATGCTCTTCATATGGAAGGTCTTGATGAAGCCTGCCGGAAGATGGATGTAGGGATGCCAGTCGCTCGGGCCCGCCTCGAGCACGCACACAGTGGTGTTCGGATCCTCGCTCAGGCGGTTGGTGAGCACGCAACCGGCCGAGCCGGCGCCGACGATCACATAGTCGAATCTGTCCATCTTGCCTCGAACCGCCTCAGCGCGGCTTGTCGTTGAGTTGATATGTCAAATGCGACTTCACCGTCGGCCATTCGGCGGCGGTGATGCTGTAGACCACGGTGTCGCGCAGCGTGCCGTTCGGCGCCACCTGGTGACTGCGCAATATCCCGTCCTGCTTGGCCCCTAAGCGCTCGATCGCGCGCCGGCTCTGGTGATTGAAGAAATGCGTGCGGAACTCGACCGCGATGCAGTTGAGCTGCTCGAAGGCATGGGTGAGCAGCAGCAGCTTGCACTGCGTGTTGAGGGGCCCGCGCTGCGCGCTCTTGGCGTACCAGGTCGAGCCGATCTCAACGCGGCGGTTGGCGGCATCGATGTTCATGTAGGTGGTTTGGCCGACGATCTTGCCCTCGGCGTCGAACACCGTGAAGGGCAGCATGGAGCCTGCGGCCTGCAAGCCCAGGCGGCGGTGGATCTCCTTGGCCATATTCTCGGGCGCGGGGATCGCGGTGTACCAGAGCTTCTGGAGCTCGCCGTCCTTCACGGCCTCCGCGAGCGCGTCGCAATGCTGCTGCGACAGCGGCTCGAGCCGCGCATGCTCGCCGCGAAGGGTGACGGGATCAGGCCAAGGCATTCTGTCGTTCCTCATGATAGTCATTCCGGGGCGGCTCGAAGAGCCGAACTGTGGTGCGCACTTGCGCACCTGAGAATCTCGAGATCCCGGGTTCTATGCTCCGCATAGCCCCGGGATGACAATCGCGTTTTACGCGATTGTCACTTATTCAAAAAATTCAACGGCAAACCGCTGCGCGGCCAGTCCATGGCGATCAGCTCACCCTTGCCGGACAGCGTGATATAGGCGGTCTTGAGCTCAGGGCCGCCAAAGGCGATGTTGGTGGTGACGCGGTCGCCGGTCGGGACCTGCTCGACCAGCTTGCCGTCCGGCGCGATCACCGAGATGCAGCCCGAGACGAGGGTCGCGACGCAGACATTGCCGTTGGCCTCGACCGCAAGCGAATCGAACATCTGGTAGCCGCCGAGCCCCGCAATCGGCTTGCCGCGCTCGCCGCGATAGATCACTTCGCGCGGCTTCAGCGTGCCGGGCGCAGAGAGCTCATAAGCCCACAGCCGCGCGGTCGGCGTCTCCGCGATGTAGACGGTGTTTTCGTCTGGCGACAGGCCGATGCCGTTCGCCGGCAGCACACCGTGCACGACCTCGACGATCTCGCTCATCCCGGGCTTGAGATAGTACATTCCGCCGACATCCATATCGCGCGCACGACGCTTTCCGAGGTCGGAGAACCACAGGCCGCCATGCCGGTCGAAGACGAGATCGTTGGGACCGCGCAAATCATGCTCGCCGCATTTGGTCACGACGGTCTCGACCTTGCCCGATTGCAGATCCACACGCTGGATCGAACCGCCCAGATAATCGTCGGGCTGTGCCCCCGGCATGATCATCTTGCCGGCCGGGATCCAGGAGAAGCCGCCATTGTTGCAGATGTAGATCTTGCCGTCGGGACCGAGCGCCGCGCCGTTCGGCCCACCCGGGACTTTCGCGACGATCTCTTTCCGTCCGTCGGGATAAACGCGCGTCAAGCGTTGGCCACGGATCTCCACCAGCACGACCGAGCCGTCCGGCATCACCACCGGCCCTTCCGGAAATTCGAGATCGGTGGCGAGGACGCGAACGTCGGACATTTTGGCCTCCCGGCGGCTTGTTATGGCTTGCGCGGGAGACGTCGGCCCCGCACGCAAGATTTGCACGCGGTTATGGCAAAGTCGCTCCCGCTTGCCAAGCAAGCGGCCGGGTATGCCAGCGTTGCGCGCTAAAGCGCGATAAGATCGGTCATCGCACCTTAGATTGTTGTTTGAGCATGATCTTCTTCGGAAAACCGCTGCGCACTTTGCGCTAGCGGCCCTTCGGGCCCGGATCATGCTACTCCTTCACCGGCACCCAGATCTCGAAGCCGCCATGGCCGGTCTTGGGATCGAACTTTTCGTCATAGCGCTCGAAGTTCGGCGCGTCAGCGGCCTTCAGGCTTGATGCCGGCAGCCACTGATTCCAGATCGTATTGACGGTACGGCGGATCGAGGCGACGTGCTCGGCGTGGGTGAACACCGCATAGCGCTGCTCGGGGATGCGAATGCGACCGAAGCGCCGCGGCAGGTCGGAGAAATCGGAGACCTCCACGCCGGCGATGTAGTCGAAATTGCCGGCATCATCGCCGTTGTAGCAGACGCCATACGCGACGTTTCCGATGCGCGCGGGAATATCCGCAACCTCCTGGTGGAAGCGGTGCCAGAGGCCCGGAATGGCGGCTCCGTTGTCGCAGGAGATGCGCTCGGCGATGCCTGCGACGAGGAACGCTTTTGCGGTTTCGAAACGGGGTGGTGCAAGATTGTCGAGCATGGTGGAATCCATGAGGATCGGCTCCTGAAGCTTGAGGTGTTTGACGCACGTCGCCGCTCTGACCGCTTCGGGCGTCACGCCGAAATGATCGCGGAACGCGCGTGTGAATGCTTCGTGGGATCCGTAGTCCGCATCCAGCGCCAGCAACAAGATGTCCGGCGCACCACGCGCCAGGTCGCGCGCGGCCTCGGTGAGCCGCCGCGCCCGCACGTAGCGCATCACCGGAAGGCCGGTCGCTGCCGCAAACGCGCGCACCATATGGAAGCGCGACACGCCGCCGATCTCGGCGATCTCGTCGAGCGTGAGCGGCTCGGCAAGATGGCTTTCGATGTACCAGAGTGCGCGCTGGGCTGGGTTCATGAACTAGAGGTCCTCATTCGAAGCGTGGCGATGGTGCACGAATGGCAGACGCCACGCTTGATCAGGATTGCTATCGCCCACATGCGGTTTCGTAAGGTGGGCAAAGCGACTTGCCCGCCGTAGCTCGAAGAGCGAAGGCGGAAGCGTGCCCACCACTTTCGTCGCAATCGTGGAAGGATGGTGGGCACGGCGCAGGCGCGCCTTTGCCCACCCTACTTTTCTTTCGCGGGCGTAGCATCTTTCACGGCCTGCGCGTCCTGCTTCTTCTTCAGATCTTCCGCCATCTTCGTCTGCGCGGCCTGAAGATCGCCGAGCGCCTTCTGCAAACCCGCCACCGTCGCTTTCAACGCGTCGATCTGGCGATTGGCGGCGTCGATCTTTTGCTGATGATCGAGGGTGAGCTTGGTTATCGTCTTCTGGAGAAAGTCGACATTGCTTTGCAGGCAGCTCGTCCGCCGCTCCCACGTCTTCTCGACCGTGCAGATCTCGATGCCGGGAACATCCTGCGCGTGGATGTGTTCCGTTGACATCATCACAAGCAGCAAAATCACGACACATAGCGAAACATTCCGGCCCGGCATGCAGGTTCCTCACGAGAACATCGATCACGGCAAATTGCGCAGACGGTACGCAGGCACGCAACGATACCATACTGGCACCGCATTCTCGCGTTGAGCTTGGGCGGTTCCTCGATATGGAGGAATAACGACGGACGCGAAGAGTGGGGCGGATCTGTTCGCGTTCTTTTTGAGGGGAGATTATTTAGAATGGCAACGCGCGAAAGACGTCTGGCCGAATTCAATGGCGAGGGAGAACCACCGTCGGGGATGCCGGTCGAAGTGCTTTGCGAAGATCATAGTGGAACCTACCAGCTGCCCTTCGCCTGCCGCTACGTCGGCGGGCGCTGGCAAAACCACGAAGCGGGCATCGCCGTCGAGGCGACCGTGATCGGTTGGCGCCTGCCGCGAGTGAAACAGACGGGTGCCGTGTAGGAAGCAGGCTGACTGACTGTCTCGAAATGCGACGGAGCCTGGCCGGATTTTAAGGTTCGGAACGCTGACCGAACGAATCGCGTCCGAATCAGCCGCCGGGCTCCGTTGTCGACCTGTTCACCCCTAGATGTCGATGCTGCGCCGCATCGACGTACCAGATCAAGGAAAGCCGCGCGCGGGCAAAGCCCCGCGGCCGGCGGCAAAGGTTAATCGCGCCGCACAAACGGGCAGCCCCCCGAAAGACCGCCTAATATTCGACCTCGAGCTCCTCGATCTCCGCCGGCTCCGCCTTGGCGGCCGCAATCCATTCCTGCATCTCGTCCATGCCCATGATGATGTCGGCATAGGCCTTGAGGCGCGGCTCGAGCTTGACGTCATAGGTTACAAAGCGCGTCACGACGGGCGCGTACATCGCATCCGCCATGGTGCGCTTCTCGCCGAACAGGAACGGACCGCCGGACTTCTCCAGGCAGTCGCGCCAGATCGCCCAGACGCGGTCGATGTCGGCCTGCGCCCGGGACCAGATCTTGAAGCCGGGGAAATGGCCCTTGAGGTTCACGGGCAGCGAGGCGCGCAGTGTGGTGAAGCCGGAATGAATTTCACCGCAGATCGAGCGGCAATGGGCGCGCTGGATGCGGTCGGCCGGCAACAGCCCGGCGTCCGGCATGACCTCGTTGAGATACTCCCCGATCGCCAGCGTGTCCCAGATGGTGGCGCCCTCGTGCCGCAGGCAGGGCACAAGGATCGAGGAGGACAAGAGCAGGATCTCGGCGCGCGCGGATGGGTCGTCCGGCGCTGTGACGATCTCCTCGAAATCGAGCTTTGAGAATTTCGTCAAAAGCCAGCCACGCAGCGACCAGGACGAGTAGTTCTTGCTGCTGATGGTCAGTGTCGCCTTCGCCATATGGCCTTCCCTCGCGCCTGAATTCCTGACGCCGCCATCCCGTTCTGCGCGGTGCCCACAGTTTGTGCTTCCCCGTATTTCACAGCAAGCGACATGCCAGTTTTCAGAGCTAATTGACTCGAATCTGGCGTCGATATTGCATGATGGCTTGGGGTCAGGGTGGGCGTTTCAGTATGATGTCGATGTATTATCAGGCCTTTCAGAACCACATGGATCTGATGGAGCCATGGCGGGCCGGGGCTTCGTCTGCCCTGAAATATCTCAACCTGGTGCCGCAGGGGATGTCGGGTGCCGTGGTCGGCCGCCTGTCGGCCGCGCTGGAGCTGATCTCGCGCTCCACCATCACCTACGACCGCCCGGCCTATAGCATCGACAGCGTGCTGGTGGGAAATCGCGAGGTCGGCATCCGGGAGGAGATCGCCTACGCCACGCCCTTCGGCTCGCTGCTGCATTTCAAAAAGGACGATGGCCCCGAGCAGCCGCGCATGCTGCTGGTGGCGCCGATGTCCGGCCATTTCTCAACTCTCCTGCGCGGCACGGTGAAGACGCTGCTCCAGGACCACGACGTCTACATCACTGACTGGCACAATCCGCGCGACATCCCGCGCAGCGAGGGCCGCTTTGGCCTCGACGACTACACCGAGCACCTCATCGACTTCCTCGCTCAGCTCGGCCCGCGTCCGCACATGGTCGCGATCTGCCAGCCCTCGGTTTCCGCCCTCGCGGCCGCAGCGATCATGTGCGAGGACAATCATCCGTCGCGGCCAGCGACGCTGACGCTGATGGCCGGCCCGATCGACACGCGCGTGCAGCCGACCAAGGTCAACGAGTTCGCCAAGAGCAAGCCGATCACCTGGTTCGAGCGCAATCTGATCAACTACGTGCCGGTGCAGTGCCGCGGCGCGTTTCGCAAAGTCTATCCGGGCTTCGTGCAGCTCACGGCCTTCGTCTCGATGAATCTCGAGCGCCACATCAAGCAGCATCTCGACCTCGCCAATCACATCGCCAAGGGCGAGAGGGAAAAGGCGGCGACCATCAAGACCTTCTACGATGAATATTTCGCGGTGATGGATCTGCCCGCAGAGTTCTACATCGAGACCGTGCGCGACGTCTTCCAGGAGCATCTTTTGCCGCTCGGCAAGATGACGTATCGCGGGCGGGCGGTAAACCCGAAGGCGGTCGGCCGCATGGGCCTGATGACGGTCGAGGGCGAAAAGGACGACATCTGCTCGATCGGCCAGACGCTCGCAGCGCAGGATCTCTGCACCGGCGTGCGCGCCTACCGCCGCGTGCATCACATGCAGGCCGGCGTCGGCCACTACGGTGTGTTCTCGGGCAAGCGCTGGAATAGCGAGATCTATCCGCTGCTGCGCGATTTCGTGCACGTCAACTCCTGAACCGGCTGCGCTCCTTTCCGACCCGGACGGCGTGAAACGCAGTCCGGACGGTGCGTCGACCGTGCTGCCCCCCGGATTACGTAGCGGTGCATCTGCGCTACAATCCCGACGGGAATGTTCCTTTCTGGGGAAAGTCCACCGCTTGGAGTCTGTCGCTCAGTTCGCTCCGCGAGCACGTCAGGAGAACGGCCGGCGTCCGTCCGCTTTTGCGGCGGAAGTCTTGGGTATGAAAGCATGAGACTCAGAGGGCTTCTGACACTCGCGATGGCTGCGCAGGCCGCCGTGACCGCCGCGACCTTGCTTGTGTCCGACGTCGTGACAGGCGGCGCCGCCAATCCGGCGCGGTTCGGCATGGCGCAACTGCTCGCTCTGCTGGCAAGCGGTCTTGTTGTCCCGCTGCTCGCGCTCGGCTGCGCGCGCGTGATCGAGCGATCGCAGATCAAGCGCACCGCGGCGCTGGATGCGGATCAGGCGAAGACACGGCGGGCGC
Organism: Bradyrhizobium sp. UFLA05-89; assembly: GCF_059803475.1. Lineage (NCBI taxonomy): Bacteria > Pseudomonadati > Pseudomonadota > Alphaproteobacteria > Hyphomicrobiales > Nitrobacteraceae > Bradyrhizobium > Bradyrhizobium sp. UFLA05-89. The sequence continues at coordinate 73,949 of NZ_JBANBA010000020.1, forward strand.
TTGCGGACAGCGCGCGGCAAACGCAGGCCGTGATCCGGACCGCGCTCGACGCCTTCGTGCAGACCGATGAAGACGGTGTCGTCGTCGCCTGGAGCCCTCAGGCCGAGGCGCTGTCCGGATGGACGCGAACCGAGGCGGTCGGCGCCGACGTCGTCGAGCTGGTGGTGCCGGGGCCGCTCCGCGCCGCCTTCCGGCAGCGCATGAAACGGCGCTTGAGCGAATTGTCGGAAACACCGATCGGCATGCGTTTCGAAGCGGTCATGGTCCACAAGGGCGGCGACGAGATCCTGATCGAGGCGTCGAGCACGGGCTTGCGTCTTGGCGACCGCACCATCGTCAATACCTTTGCTAGGAACGTCACCCAAAGGCGCATCGCCGAGGAGCAACTCATCCAGGCCCAGAAGATGGAGGCCGTCGGCCAGCTCACCGGCGGCATCGCGCACGAGTTCAACAACATGCTCACCGTCATCACGGGGACGATCGAGATCCTCGCCGACGCCGTGAAGGACAGCCCGCACCTTTCGACCATCACCAAGCTGATCAGCGAGGCTGCCGACCGTGGCGCGGCGCTGACCTCGAGCCTGCTCTCCTTCGCACGGAAGCAGGCGCTGCAACCAACCGAGATCGACGTCAACGACCTGCTCGAAGAGGCCACGCGACTCTTGCGGGCGACGTTCGACAAGCAGATCGAGATCACCATCAGGCTCGATCGCGAGGTCTGGCCTGCGCTGGTCGACCGCGGACAGCTCAGCTCGGCGCTGCTCAACCTCGCGATCAATGCCCGCGACGCGATGCCTGCGGGCGGCAAACTTATGCTGAGAACGCGCAACGTCGTGCTCGGCGTGCGCGAAGCCGTGGCCGTCGGCGTCGGCTATGCCGGCGACTACGTCGAGATCGAGGTCACTGATACCGGCACCGGCATTCCGCAGTCCATCGTCGACCGGATCTTCGATCCGTTCTTCTCGACCAAGGAGGTCGGCAAGGGAACGGGGCTCGGGCTCAGCATGGTGTTCGGCTTCGCCAAGCAGTCCGGCGGCAGCATCAAGGTCGCTTCCGAGGAAGGCCGCGGCACCACGTTCAAAATCTACCTCCCCAAGGCCGACACGCGCGCGCTGCGCCCGGCGGGCGAGGACGCGCGCAAGGTGCCGGGCGGTCACGAGACCATCCTCTGCGTCGAGGACGACCGCGACGTCCGCAACTACGTCACGGTCCAGCTCGAGAACCTGGGCTACAAAGTCGTTGCTGCCGCCAATGCGGCCGAGGCGCTCGCGATCGCAGCCAAAGGCGCGCAATTCGACCTGCTGTTCACCGATATCGTGATGGCCGGCGGCATGAATGGACAGCAGCTCGCCGAACAGATGGTAGCCTCACGGCCGTCCCTGCGCGTTCTCTTCACCTCAGGCTACGCACACGACTCGCTCTCTGCGCAGGGACGTGCGGGTCAAGGCGCGCCGCTTCTGACAAAACCCTACCGCAAGGCAGAGCTAGCGCGCATGCTGCGCCGCTGCCTCGACACGGCCGTGGATTCCGTTGGCGATCCGATCCCCACGCCCTACTCCGTCGAGGCCGAGCGCGATGGTTTCCTGCGCAAGCAGGCATCCGATGACCGCACGCGGGACTGAGACATGGATCGACAGACCAAGGCCACGCTGTGGATCGCCTTCATCGTGATCGCGTCGTATTTCGTGTGGTTCTATCTCGACTGCGCAATGGATGAGGCCTGCCGTTTCGTCTGCGAAGGCAACGGCCGCCGCGGTTGTCACACGCAGTGGACGTCGGATACGGCTAAACCTTAGCGGAGCGCCGTTCCGGTCATGGCATCACAGCGACGCGCTGCTGCAATCCTGCTCGGCCGACAGCTCGTCGGCATTGGGGTCACCCGGTGCGGTCGCCCAGGCGAGCTCGACCAGCGTCACAATTCTCCGCCCGGTGCCATCGAGCTGGCAGACGATGAGGCCCTGCTCCTCGATATAGGTGAGAAGGCGCTGCGCACGGCGCAGCGAGTGGGAGCCATAGGCGCGTGCGATCGCGGCATCGCCCGGGCATGGCCAGCCCTCCTTGGCCGCGCGGGCGATCATCATGAAGACGCCCTGCATGTCCTCCGGCAGGATCGAGGCACGCAACGAAACGTCCTGCCAGGCGTCGTCCTGCGCGATATCGGTCGCGAGGCCGGCGCGGGCGCGCGTCAGCATGCGGCGAAATTCGCTGAGGTCCGGCGCGGCCGAACCGAGACCTTCGATGCGGCAGCGGACCACAAACTCCTGATAGAGCACGCCGATTGCGCGGAAGCCGGCATCGGGCTCGGCCAGGATGGCGCGCAGGATGCGGTCCAGGCGCTCCCGCCGCTCCGCCAGCTCCTCAGCGCTCGGCTGCTGCTCCACCGGTTCAGAGCGGATCTCCGGCGTCGCCGCTTTTGCCGCCATAAGTTGGCCGAGCAGGTCAGGCGCCGGCCGGCGCTGTGGCCTGGTCGCCTCTGGCGGCGGGGCGGCGAGGATGATGGCGCGGACGTCCTCCAATGTCGCTTCCGGCAGCGGCAGGAGCCGCGGGGTCGCGTTGCGCGGTTTCGTCTCGGTCGCACCGATGCGCAGGCCGAGCGGACGGCGGGAGAGCGCAGGGCCGAGCGCCATGAACTGTCCGCGCTCCAGGTCGCGGAACGCATCGGCCTGTCGCCGCTCCATCCCCAACAGATCGGCGGCACGCGCCATGTCGATGTCGAGGAAGGTACGGCCCATGAGGAAATTGGAGGCTTCGGCCGCGACATTCTTGGCGAGCTTTGCCAGCCGCTGGGTTGCGATCACCCCGGCGAGCCCGCGCTTGCGGCCGCGGCACATCAGGTTGGTCATGGCGCCGAGCGAGAGCTTTCGCGCCTCGTCCGACACCTCACCCGCGACCGCCGGCGCGAAGAGCTGCGCCTCATCCACCACCACAAGCATCGGGTACCAGTGATCGCGCTCGGTCTCGAACAACCCGCCGAGGAAGGCGGCCGCACGGCGCATCTGATTCTCCGCGTCCAGCCCCTCGAGATTGAGCACCGTGGAGACACGATGGATGCGCGCGCGCTCGCCCGCGACCTGGAGGCCCCGCTCGGTGTGATCCTCGGCCTCGATCACGAGGTGGCCGAACTGCTCCGCCAGCGTGACGAAGTCGCCTTCGGGATCGAGAATCGCCTGCTGCACCCAGGGCGCGCTCTGCTCCAGGAGCCGGCGCAGGAGATGCGACTTGCCCGAGCCGGAATTTCCCTGCACGAGAAGGCGAGTCGCCAGCAGTTCCTCAAGGTCCAGAGTCGCCGGGGCGCCTGCCGCCGTGTGCCCCATCTCGATCGCAACGGTCATATCTCGACTCAAGCCCTTCCTTCGCGGACGAGGGGCTTATCAAGCTGTTGGCAAGGCGTCGAGCGGCGCATGGACGATCACGCCGTATTCCACATGGCCTTGCGAGCGCGATCAGCGCAGATGTAACGTCTTCACGGCAGAAGATGCGGAATCCCGGTGCTCGGCAAAACGGAAACCGCGACCGCTCTTACAGGTGTACTGAATGGCAATCGAACGAGACTTGGGCAGGCCGATCCATGAATCCCGCTGGCCCCTGCCGATAAAGCAATCCCGTTCCGGTCGCTATGTGGATTTGGAGCCGTTGCTGGAGGAACATTCAACCGACCTCTGGCCTTTCGCTAGCGCCGCGCCGGAGAGCTTCACTTACCTGCGCTACGGTCCCTTTGCCCATATTGATGAACTTCAACGGAGTCTCACCGATCTCTCCAACCGTCCCGACCAACCGTTCTGGGTTGTCATTCCGAAAGGGCAGAAGCCACAGGGCTGGCTTTCGTTATGTGACGTCTACCACGAGGACGGCAGTATCGAGATTGGCAGTATTTGGTTCGCGCCACCCCTCCAGGGAACGCGGGCCGCACGAGAAGCAATCTTCTTGCTGATGTGCCACGCGATGGATGATCTTGGTTATGAGCGCTTGGTTTGGCGTTGTCAGGCACAGAACGCAAAGTCCTTCAAGGCCGCCAACAATTTTGGATTTACCTATGAGGGAACATGGCGACGAGCGGCGGTTGTAGATGGCTGGCAGCGTGACGTGGCATGGTTCTCCATGCTGAAGGACGAGTGGCCTCAACGCAAAGCAGCGTTGGAGCGATGGCTATCCCATGTAAATTTCGACGAAGCCGGTCGTCAGATCAAAACATTGGAAATGCAGGCCGGTTAGGTCCAGGCCAATCACTGACAAGCAGCCTGAGGAATGGCAGAGCGTCAGCTCAACCGCCGCCTCAGCGTTGCCGAGGGCGTCTCGCCGAATTTTTCTCGGTACGCGCCTGCCGTACGGCTCAAATGCGTGAAGCCGAGATCGAAGGCGGCGTCTGTGATCGAGCAGTCCGGTGCGCCCTGCGAGAGGCGCGCGTGGAGCGCGCCAAGTCGCATGTCGAGCAGCATCTCGGAGATCGACAGGCCGAAATGCCGGCGGAAGCCGAGCTGAAGCGCGCGGATGCCGATGCCGGAGGCGCAGGCGAGCTCCGTGAGGTCGAGCGGCTCGGTCGCCTTGGCCGCGAGGCAATCGCGCGCGAGGCGGAGCGCGCGCGGCAGTCGTTCGGCCTGCCCTGAGAAGGTGCGGATCGCATCGGACAGGCCGTGTTGCAGGCCATTGAGGAGCATATCGAGCAGCGTCTCGCGCCAATCGGCGATGGCGATCGCGGACAGGCGGCCGGCTGGCCCCAGGCGCTCGGCCAGCGTCATCAGTTCGTCGAGCCGGGCCCCGAGGCTACGCGCTGCCTCGGCATTGAGATCAATCGCCGGATCGAACTCCACCGTGCCGATAGCACGCCCCGACCGCGCGGCGGCACGCTGCTCGACCAAACGGCGGTCGAGCAACAGGATGAGTTGGGCGCAATTCTCCCACACCATCCGGGTCGGCATCGTCGGCGACAGCAGCGAGCCGGCCGATGCAGGCGAGGTTTCGAGATCGCATGCACCGGCGCGGATCCGCGACGATCCGTGAAGCGGAATCTGCACCAGGAAGAAGCGCTCGAGGCAGCCGGGATCGATCGTGACCGAGCCGCCATAGGCGACGTAGTTGATCGAAAAGCCGTCAAATGCCGCGCAATTGTGCCGGGCGTAGAAGCCGGGCGCCGTTCCCTGAAGCGGCTGCAATTGATGCGGACAGAAGATGCGTCCGATCTGGTCGGCCGCCTCATCGACCTCAGTGGTCGCAACGCGGGCGAAAGCCGTGAGCCTTTCAGCTCCGGACCGGAACGCGCCCATTCCCAGCTCGGCTGCGGACATCGTCGACCACGCTTGGCGTCACGAATTATTTTAAGCCTATAATAGTTCCGCCGTCCCGAAAAGAGCCGGGTCGAAAAAACGTCGTGCTGCACGGCAGCAGATTCGTTTAGCGGATAGACACCTCCTCGCCCCGGGCGGATGCTTCTCCCGCCGGTCTTTTGATGGAGGGAGCCATGACTGCACTCGAAAAAGGCATTACTGCAAGCGGCACGGGTTTTGGCGGCAAGAGCTGGAACATCTTGGGGCAGCTCTATTTCCCCAAGGCCATCTGCGACTCCACGTTCGCGTTCGAGACCAACAGCGAGCCCGGCCAGTTCGTGCCGGTGCACATCCACCCGACCCAGGACGAGTTCATCCTGGTGCAGGAAGGCGTGCTCGACCTCAAGCTCGACGGCCAATGGACGAAAGCGAAAGCCGGCGATCTCGTGCGCATGCCGCGCGGCATCCCGCACGGCTATTTCAACAAGTCCGACAAGCCGGCGCGCGCGATGTTCTGGGTCTCGCCAATGCAGAAGCTCGAAGCGCTGTTCAACATGCTGCACAACCTCACCGATCCCGCCGAGGTCGTGCGCATCTCGGCGCAGCACGAGGTGGACTTCCTGCCGCCCGAGGCCAACGACTAGGCGGCACGCCTCCTCGTCCAATTCACGTCCGTCGCAAGTTCTGCGGCCGCGCTTTGCGGCCGAACGGGACCTGCTGCGTCCAACACGTCACCCTTTGCGAGCAAACCCATGGTCAGCCCCAAGCATGTCTGCGTGATCGGCGCCGGCGTCTCCGGCCTCGCCGCCGCAAAAGCCTTCTCCACCCGCGGTCACAAGGTCACAATCGTCGAGCGCAGCGCCGATCTCGGCGGCGTCTGGGAGCCGGCACGCTCCTATCCGGAGGTGCAGACGCAGAGTCCGAAGGATCTCTATCGCTACACCGACCGCGCCATGCCGGAGGCCTATCCGGAATGGCCGACGGGACAGCAGGTGCACGCCTATCTCAACGACTATGCGAAAAGCTATGGCCTTGAGCGCATGCTGCGCCTCAACACCAAGGTCGAAAACATGCAGCGGCGCGCCGACGGCAAGCCCGGCTGGACGCTGGCACTGTCGGACAAGGCCGGCGCGACGACGAAGGAGGATTTCGATTTCGTTGCGGTCTGCACCGGTCAGTTCAACGAGCCGCGCGAGCTGAGCTGTCCCGGTGAAGAGACTTTCAAGGCGCAGGGCGGGCAGATCCTGCATTCCTCCAAATACAACGACCCTTCGATCGCCAAAGGCCGTCGCGTCGTCGTGCTCGGCGGGTCGAAATCGGCGACCGACATCGCGGTGAACGCGGTAAGAGCCGGCGCGCGCGAGGTCACGATCGTGTTTCGCGAGCCGGTATGGCGCATCCCCTATTTCATCGGCGGGCTCGTCAACTTCAAGCGCATCCTCTACATCCGCGCCCAGGAGCAGATGTTTCCCGGCTGGGGCGCGAGCGCGCTGGCACGCTTCGCGCATCGCGTCACGGCGCCTTTGGTCTGGGCGAACTGGCGCGGGCTGGAGAGCGTGCTCAAGGCGCAGCTCAAGCTGAAGCAATGCAGGATGGTACCGAAGGAGCGGATCGAGGACGGCGTCAACTGCTCGGTGCCGATCGCAACGCCGGGCTTTTACCCGATGGTCGCCGACGGCCGCATCAAAGCCGTGTTCGGCACGTTCGATCACTACGAGGACAGCAGCATCGTGATGAACGGCGGCGAGCGCGTCGAGGCCGACGTCGCCGTACTCGCGATCGGCTACAAGCTCGGCGTGCCGTTCCTTCCCTTGGCCTATCAGTCAAAACTGGTCGACGCCGACGGCCAGTACCGGCTCTATCGCCTGATCGCTAATCCCGATCTGCCGGACATGGGCTTTGTCGGCTTCAACTCGTCGTTCTGCACCGTGCTCTGCGCGGACCTCGCCGCCAACTGGCTGGTGCGCTACGCCGACGGTCAGCTCGCGAACCAGCCGACGGCGCAACAGATGCGCGACAACATCGAGATGATGCTGCACTTCAAGCGCGTCGAGCGCCCGGCGGCCGGCGTCTATGGCGGCCTCTGTGTCGCGCCCTACCACTATCGGCATTTCGACGAGCTGATCGCCGATATCGGCGCGAAGGAGCAGAAGCGAGGGGGCCTCGCGGAGCGCTTCCTGCCGCCGGATGCGGATGCCTATGCGCGGTATCTCGCCTCGGCGCCGGATTACCGCGCGGCGGCGGCGTGAGCGACATCGGATTTTGGCAGCACCGTCTCCAGATCCGAATAGATGACATCCGCCGTACGCTGATAGTGCTGCTGGAGCAGCGCGACAGCCCCATCCGTTTTCCGGTCGAGCACAGCTTGAAGGATCTGTGCGTGCTCGGCGCCGACTTTGCGGACCGGATAGGCCTTTGCGATCGACATCATGCGGTAGCGGTAGAGCCGATCGGCGAGCTGCTCGCAGAAGCCGAGCAGCGGGCGTGAGCCGCACAGCCCGATGAGCGTCGCGTGGAAGGCGCGATGCGCCTTCTCCCAATCCGGATTGTCCTCGAACCTTTCGGGATCAAGCGAGCGCGGCGTGCGATCGAGCCGGTGATGCGTAACCAGCAGTGATTCCTCCCAGGCCTGGGTCGCGTTCTGCATGGACTCGCGAAGTGCGAGGCCCTCGACCCAGCAGCGCGTCTTGGTCAGCTCCTGAAGCTCATCCTTGCTGACCGGCTTCACATAGAAGCCGCGCTGCTCCATGCCGACGACGAACTCTTCCGTGGTCAGGCGGTTGAGCGCCTCGCGGAGCGGGGTCTGCCCGACATTGTAGTGCTCCATCAGGAAGCGCGACTGGAGCTTGCGTCCGGGCGGGAGACGCGTGGTCAGGATGTCGGCCTTGAGGCGGGCATAGATGCTCGTCGCCAGCGTCGCCGGCTCCGTCTTCTGGTTCGACAGGTCAGAGCTCATGAAAGTCCCACTGATTCATCGACATTTTTTGTACAGCAGCTGACCTGAAGCCAATAATTTATAAATTTCAGCTTTACGATCTATTTTGTATATATTATCGCTTCACTAACAACAACAGGTCCAGTGGCGCTCCCGCGGCTGCGTCGGGTGCGCCCTCCGCCTAGACGAGGAAGCCCGATGTCCGATTTTCCGGTGGTCGCCTTGCGCAGCGTCGAGATCACGACGCCGCGGCCAAGCACCTCCGCCGATTTCTACCAGAGGGTCTGGGGGCTCGATTTCGTCGCGGAAGCTGGCGGCACGATCTATCTCGCAGCGACCGGTGCAGACTTCCACGTGCTCGAACTCACTCAAGGTGAGCAGGCAGCGCTCCGCAAGATCAGCTTTCGCGTGCGCTCGCGTGAGGACCTCGATCGCCTGTTCGCCCGCGCAGGCGAGGCCAAATGCGAGATCATCACGCCGCCGGGCCCATCGCGGGCGCCATCGGGCGGCGAGCATTTCGTGATCCGCGAGCCCCAGGGCTGCTGCATCGAGTTCGTCCATGGCGATCGCACAAAGACGGCGCGCATCATCGCCAACCGGCCCGAGCGGCTCGCGCATGTCAACATCAACAGCGCCGATATCGAAGGGCTCTCGACCTTCTATCAGGCAGTTCTCGGCTTTCGCCTGACGGATCGCTCGAAGCTGATGGCGTTCCTGTGCTGCAACAGCGATCACCACGCCGTCGTCCTTGCAGAAGCACAGGTCAATGGTCTCAACCACGTCGCCTTCCTCATGCCCGACCTGGAGTCGGTGATGCGCGGCTCCGGCCGCATGATCGATCACGGCTTTCCGATCGGCTGGGGCGTCGGGCGGCACGGGCCCGGCGATAACGTGTTCGCTTATTTCGTCGATCCGACCGGAATCGTCATTGAATACACCGCCGAAGTCTTGCAGGTCGACGACAGCTACCGTGCCAAGGGGCCGACCGAGTGGGTCTGGCCGCCCGGGCGCACGGATCAATGGGGCATCGCGCCGCCCAAGAGCGAGGCCTGCAAGAGGGCGCAGCTCTCCGTGCTGTTCGACACGGGTCGGCGCGCATGACGATGTCTTCAGCCACCACCGACTACGACGTGCTCGTCGTCGGCTTCGGACCGACCGGCGCGGTTGCGACCGGCCTGCTCGGCCGCCTCGGCCATCGCACGCTTGTCATCGACCGCCTCACCGGCATCTACGACAAGCCGCGCGCGATCGCGCTCGACCACGAGATTTTTCGTCACTTCGACAATATGGGCGTTGCGGACGCAATCGCGCCTTACGTCGAGCCCTTCACCGCGTCCGAGCACTTTGGCGCCGACGGCCAGTTGATCCGCCGCATCGACATGGTCGCAAAGCCCTACCCGCTCGGGTACACGCCGAGCATGGTGTTCAGCCAGCCGCCGGTCGAGGCTGAGCTGCGCCGTCACGCTTTGAGCTTCCCTTGCGTGCGAGCCGAGCTTGGCGTCGAGCTGGTCGATCTCATGCAGCGGCCCGGCCGCGTCGAAGCAAAGCTGAAAGACGCCGATGGACAGTCGCAAATGGTGACCGCGCGCTATGTCCTCGGCTGCGATGGCGCATCGAGCACAGTGCGGCAGATCGCCGATATCGCGCTCGAAGACCTGATCTTCGACGAACCGTGGCTCGTCGTCGACGTGCGTGTTGATCAAGACGCTCTCGCAAAGCTGCCGCAAAAATCCGCGCAGTTCTGCAATCCGGCGCGGCCCGTGAGCTTCCTGATTGGCCCGAAGAACCATCGCCGCTGGGAGATCATGCTGCTGCCGGACGAGGACCCGCGGCAGATGGAGCAGCCGAAGAACGTCTGGTCGCTGCTCTCGCCCTGGCTTGCACCTGAAGACGGCGAGCTGTGGCGCGCTGCGTCCTATCGCTTCCACGCGCTCGTCGCAGCCAACTGGCGCAACGGCCGCATCCTCATCGCGGGCGATGCCGCGCATCAGCAGCCGCCCTTCATCGGGCAGGGCATGTGCCAGGGCCTGCGCGACGCGACCAACGTCGTCTGGAAGCTCGATCGCGTGCTGAGGAGCACGTCGCCCGACGCACTGCTCGACAGCTACACAGCGGAGCGCAAGCAGCACGTCATCGAGCTGACCGGGAAGATCAAGGCGATCGGCCAGTCGATCTGCGAGCGCGATCCCGCCGCCGCGCGCCGTCGCGACGCGCAAATTTTGGCCGATGGCGGCGGCAAGCCGCTCGCGCTGACGCGACAGGAGATCATCCCGCCACTGCGCGCAGGCTTTCTGTCGGAGCAGGACGGCGCGGCGCGCGGCAGCCTGTTTCCGCAGCCGAGGATCGCGAGCGAGGGCGCTTCCCGCCTGCTCGACAAGGTCACCGGTTTCGGCTTGCGCGTGTTCATCGACGGCCGCAGCAGCGACGCGTCATTGCTCGCCTCACTCTGCGCGGCATATCTCGATCTGCCCGCAACGGCCATCGCGCCGGCCGGCGCCGGCAAACCGGATACGTTGGAAGAGATCGACGGCGTGCTCGCCGGCTGGTTCGACCGTCACGGCATCGTCGCCGCGATCGTGCGGCCCGACCATTACGTGTTCGGCACCGCGCGTAGCGCCTCCGAGCTCGACCACCTCTTGCAAGACATCAGCGCACGCCTGCACGGCAAGCACAATCCGGACTTGAGAATGGAGAAGACAGCATGAAACTCGCAACCATTGCGATAGACGGACGGACGACCTGGGGCGTCGTCGAGGGTGACAACTTTTTCGATGTCGGGGCGGTGCTCGCGTCACGTTATGCCGATCTCCGGGCGGCCCTCGCAGGTGCCCTCGCCGGCGTTGCGGATGCCAAGTCGAAAGCGGCTGCCAGCCCGCTTGCGAAGCTCATCTGGCTGCCGGTCGTACCCAATCCAGACAAGATCCTTTGTGTCGGCCTGAACTACGAGACGCATCGGAAGGAAACCGGCCGCGCCGAGGTCGAGCACCCCACGATCTTCTCGCGCTACGCCAACAGCCAGACCGGGCATCTCAAGCCGATCATCCGGCCGCGCGTCTCGACCGACCTCGACTTCGAGGGCGAGCTTGCGGTCATCATCGGCAAGGCCGGGCGCTATATCTCCCGCAGTGAAGCGATGGGCCATGTCGCCGGCTATGCCTGCTACAACGACGGCAGCGTCCGCGATTTCCAGCGCCACACCCATCAGTTCACGCCGGGCAAGAATTTTCCGGACACCGGCGCGTTCGGCCCGTGGATGATGACGCCGGACGAGCTCGGCGAACTTGCCGAGTTGAAGCTTACCACCCGCCTCAACGGGCAGGTCGTGCAGGAGGCGCAGATCAAGCACATGATCTTCGATATTCCGCGCCAGATCGAATACTGCTCGACCTTCACGCGGCTCGAGCCCGGCGATGTCATCGTCAGCGGCACGCCGGGCGGCGTCGGCGCCAAGCGCACTCCGCCGCTGTGGATGAAGCCCGGCGACGTCGTCGAGGTCGAAGTCGAGCGGCTCGCCGTGCTGCGCAATCCGATCGTCGACGAGGCACGGTGAGCAATCCGCGCGCCAGAAGCGGCCTGCAACTGCGGCGAAGCCCAGGCGGCTTCGCCCGCGCGCCAGCGCACTTCTGACGTCAAAACACACAACAAGACAAAACAGGGGGAACATCATGAGTAACAGCGCAGATGTCATGGTCGGAGGAACGGGCCGGACCGACACGGCACCGGTCACGCCCGCGTATCGCAAGCTCGTCGTGGCGTCCTCGCTCGGATCGGTGATCGAGCACTACGACTTCTTCATCTACGCCTTCACCGCCCCCGTGGTGTTCGACCGCTTCTTCTTCCCGAAGATGGATTCGACCGCGAGCATGCTGGCGGTCTACGCGACATTCGCGGTCGGCTTCGTCGCGCGCCCGCTCGGCGGCATGGTGTTCGGTCATTACGGCGACCGGCTCGGCCGCAAGGCGATGCTGACGATTACCTTCGTGCTGATGGGCGTCGCGAGCTTCTTGATTGGCTGCCTGCCGAGCTATGACGCGATCGGGCTCTTGGCACCGATCGCGCTCGTCGTCTTGCGCTTCGTGCAGGGCTTCGCCTTCGGCGGCGAATACATGAACGCGGTCTCGCTGACGCTGGAGAATGCGCCCTCGGCACGGCGCGGCTTCTTCGCCTCCTTTGTCAACGCCTCCGGCCCGATCGGCGTGATCCTGGCGTCCGGCTTCATCGCACTGCTCGGCTTCGTCTCGACCCCGCAGGATTTTGCGCAATGGGTCTGGCGCGTGCCCTTCGTGCTGAGCCTCGTGCTGGTCGTGCTCGGCACTTACATCCGCCTCCAGGTCGACGAGTCCACGCTGTTTAGGGCGGTCGAGGCATCGGCCGCGCGGCCGAAGGCGCCGCTGCTCGACGTGGTGCGGTCGTGGAAGAAGTCCGTCATGTTCGGCTGTCTCGCCAACATGGTGCACAGCACGTTCCAGTACATGAGCACGGTGTTCGTGCTCGGCTATGCCGTGAAGACGCTCGGCATGGCGCAGTCCAACGTCACGTTCGGCACCATGGTCGCCAACGTGCTGGAGATGTGCATGGTGCCGCTGATCGCGAGCTTTTCGGACCGGTTCGGCCGGCGCCCGTTCATGGCGGTTGGCATCCTGCTCGCCGCGGCGTGGTACCCGATCTACTTCCAGCTCGTCGCGACCAAGGATCCGACGCTGCTCATCATGGGCCTCGTCGTCTCCATCGGCATCATCCACGCGCTGATGTTCGCACCTGAAGCAGCCTTCACGGCAGAACTGTTTCCGACCGAGGTCCGCGTCAGCGGTTCCTCGCTCGGCAAGCAGCTCGGCATCATCCTCGGCGGCGGCATCGCGCCGCTGGTCGGCACCGCACTGATGGGAGGAGCGGGCGGCAGCTTCACGCCCGTCATTCTCTATTTCGAAGCGATCGCGGCCTGCGCCTTCATCGGCATCCTCCTGGCGCCGGAGAGTTCAAAACACGCCCTGTAGGCTTGGCTACAGCTTTACTTGGCGGCCGGGAAAGCCCGACCGCCGTCCGCAATTTTGGATTGTCCCGGCCTACGGCTGATGCGAGATTGGAAGCATCGAACGGGATAATCTGAATTGTGACCATGATGGGTTTCACGGCGCTTGATCTCGGGCTCCGCGGCGCGGCAAGCGGCGTGTTTCTCCTGATGGTGCTCGTGCTGCTGCGGCTTCGGCCCGTCAACAAGCACATAGTGCTTGGCATCGCGATGTCGGCCGGAGGCGCGGCCTTCGCGATCGCGACCGCACCGTTCATCCCGAAATCCTCGCTCTGGTGGACCCTGTCGATCCTGTCCGGGCAACCCGTCGTAATCTGGCTGTGGGCCCGGATCACGTTCGAGGACGATTTCGTCCCCCTGCCCTGGCATGCTGCAATGTGGCTTGTCATGGTCGGGTTCAGCTTCGCGGTCAGCCTCGCCTGGACGAGCTATCCGGCGATCGCGCACCGCGGCGCCGATGTGCTGGCCGTGGTCGTCGTCCTGCTGATGCTGTCCGCCGCCGTTCACATGGTGAGGACCTGGCGTGCCGACCTGGTTGCCCAGCGGCGCCGGTTGCGCACCGTGGCACTGGTCATCAACCTCGTCTTCGTCGTCCTCATCGCCGCATCAGGCCTGCCGCCTCCGCCCGTCACCGGCGCCGGCATATCCGGCAGTCTTGCCACAGCGGCCGGCTTGTTCATGCTGGCGATGCTCGGAGGTTTCGGTCTGTTCAGTGCCCAGATCACCGCGACTCCGCGTGATGCGACCGCGGCAATCGCCTCGTCCAATGCTGACAGCGAGGCCGCGGCCACCCCGAACGGGGGTGATCGCGCATCGATCGCCCCGGCGCTGCTGCGCCGTCTCGACAGCCTGATGACCGTCGAGCGGGTCTACCGGCAGGAAGGGCTCTCGATCGGCCGGCTGGCGGCGATGCTCGATCTGCCCGAATACCGACTCCGGGAAGCGATCAACGAGGGGCTGGGCCATCGCAACTTCAACGCCTTCCTCAACAGCTACCGGATCGAGGAGGCCAAGGCGGCGCTGTCGGAGGCAAGCCAGCGCGACGTCCCGGTCCTCACCATCGCCATGGACGCCGGCTTCCAGTCGATAGGTCCTTTCAATCGCGCCTTCAAGGTCGCAACCGGCATGACGCCCACCGAATTCCGGCGCGACGCCCTGGCGCGCGCGCAGCCGCCGGAGGTCGAAAGCGAGACGAATCGCAAAATCGGCCAATCGTCCCAAGGATTCGGCTAGCCGAATTGTGGATCGGGCGAGAGCGGATCCTCGCCGTCCGGCAGGCTCACTGACGTCGTCCCTCCTATCCCCGAGGCCTTCATGTCCAGCCCGACCACTTCCGCTGCGGAACGTCTCCACGCCCTCGATGCCGTCAGGGGCTTTGCGCTCCTGCTCGGCATCGTCCTGCACGCAACGCTCTCGTTCGTCCCGGCGCCGACACGGTTCTGGGTGATCCAGGACACCCAGCCCAGCACGACATTGGCGCTGCTGTTCTTCGTCATCCACGTGTTCCGGATGACGACTTTCTTCGTCATGGCGGGCTTTTTCGCCCATATGAGCTTCCATCGCCGCGGGCCGCGCGACTTCATTGCCGATCGGCTGCACCGGATAGGACTTCCGCTCCTCGTCGGCTGGCCGATTATTTTCGCAGCGATGGCAGCCGTCACGATCTGGGCCAGCGCCTTCCCGCATGGTGGACCGGTGTCGGGCAGTCCCTGGCCTCCGGCGCTGCCCAAATTTCCCCTCGCCCATTTCTGGTTTCTCTACGTGCTGCTGGAACTCTATGCCGCCACGCTGCTGCTACGCGGCGGCATTGTCCGGCTGGACCGGACCGGCCGGTTTCGCGCCGGCGTCGACCGGCTGATCGCCCACCTCATGGGAAGCCGGTTGGCGCCTCTGCTTCTCGCCCTGCCGATCGGCGTCGCTCTCAGCCTCGATCCGAAATGGATCGGCTGGTTCGGCGTCCGCACGCCGGATCAGTCTTTCCTGACCAACGCGCAGGCGTTGATCAGCTACGGCGTCGCGTTCGGCTTCGGCTGGCTCCTGCATCGCCAGATCGATCTGCTCGGCACCTTGAGGACGCGCTGGCTCTCCAATCTCGTCGCCGCCGTCATTCTGATTGCTATCAGCTTCGTCCTGACGCTTGTGCTGTCTTCTCCGGCTGCGCGGGCCTTGCCGGTCAGCGTCGGAACGATCAGGCTCGCCAGCGCCATCTGTTACGCGCCTGCGATCTGGACGACGACTTTTGCTATCATCGGGCTTGCGCTGCGGTTTCTGTCCGGCTTCAGCCCGGCCCGACGCTATCTCGCCGATGCCTCCTATTGGCTCTATCTCATCCACATGCCGATCGTCATGGCGCTCCAGGTCGTGGTCTCCCAGCTCGATTGGGCATGGCCGTTCAAATTCGCAGCCATTCTCGTGGTCGCCATTCCCGTGATGCTGGCGAGCTACCAATGGATGGTGCGTTACACCTTCATCGGCACGGTGCTGAACGGCCGCCGCTTGCGGCGCGAGCAACCGCACGCCATCGCCGTCGCAGGTCCCGTCGCGCCGTGAGGCCCCGAGCTCAGCGCTCCGGCTGATAGCCGTCCGTCAGCGTCTTCAGGAAGGCGATGATGTCAGCTTCGTCCTGCGCCGTCATCGCCGGCGTGTCGCCGAGGTGGCGGTCGAACGGCGGATCGCTGACGTCGACATTGGCGTGATATTTCGCCGGCAGGTCGTCGTATTTCAGCACGATCCCGTCGGCTCCGCGCGGAAACACTTTTTCCGGATTGGTGTCGCGGAAATTGTAGAAGTCCATCACCTCTTCGAGCGTGCGGAAGACGCCGTTGTGGAAGAAGGCGCGGCGTATTGCCGTGTTGCGCAAAGTCGGCGTCAGGAACATGCCGCAATATTGCGTCTGCTCGGCGATGTCGGTGCGATACGGGCCGCAGACCCCGAGATCGAAATGATCGGGATCGCGGTTGCGCGCGAGCGCGGCATTGCGCGGCGCGCCGAGCGCTTCGTATTGATGGTCCGTGAAAAGCGGCGGCAGGCCATCGCGGGTCGGCGCGGAGGTGTGGCAGCCGGCACAATTGGCCTTCTCGGGATCGTTGAACAATTTGAGGCCGCGCAGCTCACTTTCGGAAAGCCGCGCCTTGCCCTCCAGCCAGTAGTCGTACTTGCTCGTATAGGGATGGAAGCTCGGCTCTTCCACCTGATAGCGTGCAACGGCAAACATCGCCTCCGCGACCAGCAGCCGCTGGTTTTCGAGCACGCCGGCGCCGAACAGCTCGGTGAAACGCGGGACGTAAGCCGCGTGGCGCAACTTGTCCGCCACCACCTCGATGCTACCGCCGTCCATCTCGTTGGGATCGAGCAGCGGACCGAGCGCCTGCTCCTGGAGCGTGTCGGCGCGGCCGTCCCAGAACAGACCTCCTTGCGGCACGATGTTGGCAGCGGATCCGGCGCCCCCGGCGACTTTCGTCGCGCGCGCGGCCTGCTGGCCGAGCGCGGCCATCTGCGCGAGATCAATCACGTTGTCGTCGTCGCCCTTGTCGGGGCCGATGCTGAAATTCGGTTGTCGCTCGAGATAAGTCAGCGAGGGAACGGCGCGCGCACCTTGCTGCGACACCGTCCGGCCGCCGAGCATCACCGGCCCGTCGTTCGGCGGACCGTAGGCGTGGTCCGGGCTGTGGCACGATGCGCAGGACAGCGCGCCGGACGAGGAGAGCGAGGCGTCGTAGAAGATCTCGCGCCCAAGCTGCGCCATCGCAGAGAGCGGCGCGACGGGCGGACGCATGAAGCGAACCGGATTCGGATTCATGCCCGGACGCTCTTGCGTCTCCGCCGCAACGACGGCGCCGGCCATGCAAAGCAGGCCGGCGCCGAGGAGCCACACGATGCGGCTGTTCATATGACGTCCAATAATCCTAGTGGTGATGGTGCTCGTCCGGGGGGCTGACCACGACCGTGCCAGAGGTCGGGTCGAGGAACAGCGCGTCGATCCTGAGATCGTGGCCATGGTCCTGATGGAAATCGAACAGATCCATGATCGAACCGGCCGTTGCATCGAACGAGCCGCCGCCGAGGCGCTTGCCGTGCAGCCAGTTGTCTTCGATGAAGCGCACCACCGAAGCCTGTGAGATGGCGGTGTGGCTGACGAAGTTGGTCTTGGCGTAGGGCGAGATCACGACGAAGGGCACGCGGGTGGCGGGACCGCAACGGCCGTTGACGGGCTTGCCGCTGACACCGTTCTGTTGCGGCTGCTTGGCGGTGCCGAGGCCGCACTGGCCGGAACCGTTAAGCTGATCGGCGGTCGTGTCGTAGGAGGCGCTCGTAGGCGTGGCGTAAGCGTGGTCATACCAGCCGTCCGAGTCGTCATAGGTGATGATGACAGCCGTCTCGCGCCACTCGGGCTGCTTCTGGAGGAAGTTAATCAGCTCGACCGTTCCCTGCTGCTCGTCGAGGGGATCGGAATAGCCAGCATGGCCATCCTGATAGGCAGGCAGTTTGACGTAGGAGACCGCTGGGAGATTGCCTGCCTTCACCGCCGCGTAAAAATCCTCGAGGTCGTAGCCGTGATTGGCGGGATCGAGGGTCTTGCCGTCCTTCTCGTAGGTGTGGCCGATCGCATGGACCGAGCTCGGCCGCGCATGGGTCGAATTCGCGGTCGACTTGTAGAACTGAAACCAGGCGTGATGCGGAACATAGTCCGCCTTGGCGGCGCCGACGACGGTCGAAAACGAGCTGCGTGCGCAGCCGGTGGTGCCGTTCGAGTTGGTCACGGAAAGATCGAAGCCGCCCATGAACGAACCCCAGCTGATGCCGGCATCGTTGAGCAGATCACCAATGTTCTTGCCGGTCATCGTGACCTGCGTCGTGTAGCCCGGCGTGCTGCAAGGATCATAGGCGGGACCGGGGTCGCCGATCACCGTGAGGCCACCCTGGCCGTCTGCGATGATTTGCGTGGGATTATTGCCGAGCACCGCCACTGCGCCATTGGTCTGGCCCGAAATCACGTTCAACGCGCCCACCGTCGACGGACCATAGGTGTCGGTGTAGGCATTGTCGTTCATCGCGAAGTGCTGCGCGTAATTCCAGAACGCGGTGACGGTGTTGCCGTCGAAATAGCCCATCACCTGGCCGGTGGTGCCGAAAGCACCGACGCCGCCGGCTGTGCCGCGACCGGTATATTTCGGGAACAGATCAGCCTTGCCGTTGTCATAGGCCTGCTGCTCCGGCGTGTAGGCATGGTTCTGCGACTGAGTGTTGGCCTGCGTGCGGTCAAGACGGAAAGGATTCGTCGCGCCGGCGCCGTTGGCCGCGTTGTTGTTCGGATTGCTTGTCAGCAAGTTGGCGTTGGCGAGGTTGTTCACCTTCGGCGTATGCGGCTTGGCAACGAAAGGAATCGAGCCCGACGGGTTGGTCGCATTCGGATACGTTGCGAAATAATTGTCGAACGAGCGGTTCTCGTTGAAGATGACCACGAGATGCTTGATCGGCGTCTCGGTGTGGTGGTGGCGTTGATCGCGATCGAAGTCGTCCTGACCGAACACCGGTGCGCCGCACACGAGCGCCATCGCGACCGCGAGAATCGCGGTCGTGCCGAGAAGTTTGTTTTTCATCTTATTGCCCCAAGATCAAAAATTATGACATCGACGCGCGGCAAACTAACCGCCGTGAATGACAGGTCTGTGTCGGTTTGACGCAGACCGCATCACGCGGCCTTCGCGAGGCTGCGTTTTTTTTGGGCGGCGTGTTTGGCCGAGATCCTCAGCGCGCTCGTTTCGACGAAGGGACGCCCTATTCCGTCCGGATCGGCGCGTCCTTCAGGCCGTTGGCGTCATAGGCTCTGCGCAAGGTGCCATTGACGAGCGCATCGGTCATGAACTTGGTGACGAACGCCAGCGCCTGCGAATGGCCGAGTGGCACGGCGACCGCAGTGACCGTCTTCTTGAAGGTCTCGTCCAGCACGCGCGTGCCGGGAATCTTTTGCGCCATCTTGTTGAGCTGGTCGCGCGACAGCGCGAAGGCGTCGATCTCACCGTTCTTCAGGAGTTCGAAAATTTCGTCATAGGTCTGATAGCCCGTCACCTTCGCAGCCTTTAGATGCGCGACGGCGCCGCGCATCGTGGTCGTGGCGTTGACGGCGGCAACCTTGATGCCGGGCTGGTCGAGCGTCGCAAAATTGGTCACGCCCGATCCCGGCTTGACGATGTATGTGGCGTCGGCGACCTCGTAGATCGGCCCGAACGCCATCTTGGTCTCACGTTCGGGATCCTTCGGCAGGAACGTGACATCCCAGCTCCCCCTCGCGGCCGTGTCGGTGATCTGTCCGGAATTGTTGTGCACCACATATTCGACTGACACGCCGAGCTCGCCCGCCATCGCCTTGCCGAGGTCGACGGGCACGCCGGCGAAGCCTGCTTCAGTCCTGGTCGACCAGAACGCGCCGCCGGCCGGGCTGATCGCGATGGCGACGCGCAATTTGCCGCTCGGCGCAATTTCAGCCCTGAGATCCTCCGCCATCGCCGGCACCGCCATCATCGCCGCGAGCGCGAGACCGGCGCAGGCCGGCCAGATCGAGATTGGCATGTCATGTGTCTCCCCGTCCGCTCGTCCGTCATCCGTACCCCGTCGAAATTGTGATCGATCGTGCGCCCGGTGAAAAGCGGATTTGCCGTAATCACAGACAAAACTGTCACATGCCGCGCCGCTCTTCGCAGTGCAAGACCATCGCGCCGCCATGGCTATGGTGTTCCACGGCCCCCCGTTTGTTGCTATCAAATCGCGAGGCGGCCTGCCGCAGGCATACAACAGACGGGGAACACCGCAATGACGCGCGCGAATCTCGCTTGTCCCGCACGGCACGATCAACAGCCTGGACAGATCGGGCGGCTCCTCGCCGCAATGACCGTCGTCGTCGCACTTGCGGGGTGCGATCAGAAGAACGTCTACGCGCCGCCGCCGCCGCCCAAGGTGGATGTCGCAGTGCCCGTGCAGCGCGCAGTGACGCGCTATGTCGAGGCCACCGGCAACACTGCGCCGATCAAGAGCGTAGATCTCGTGGCCCGCGTGCAGGGCTTTTTGCAAACGATCGACTATCAGGACGGCACCTTCGTGAAACAGGGCACCCAGCTCTTCACGATCGAGCCGGAAACCTACAAGCTGAAGGTCGAACAGGCGCAGGCCGCCGAGGTCGGCGCGCAGGCCACGCTCAAGCAGGCCGAAGCCGACTTCAAGCGGCAGACCGAGCTCGTGCAGCGCCAGGCGGTCTCACAATCGACCCTCGACACGTCGACATCCACCCGTGACAACGCCCAAGCCAGTCTCCAGCAGGCCCAGGTCAACACGAGGCTCGCCGAGGTCAATTACGGCTACACAAAGGTCTCGGCGCCTTTCGACGGCATCGTCAGCGCGCACCTGGTCTCGATCGGCGAGCTCGTCGGCGTCTCCTCCCCGACGCAGCTCGCGACCATTGTCGCGCTGGACCCGATCTGGGTGAACTTCACGGTCAATGAGCAGGACGTCCTACGCATCCGCGCCGAAGCAGCCCGCCGCGGAATGACCGTCGCCGACCTCAAGCAGTTGCCGGTCGAGGTCGGCCTGCAAACCGAGACCGGCTATCCGCATGAGGGCCACCTCGATTATGTCTCGCCCACCCTCAACTCGTCGACCGGCACGCTCGCGGTGCGCGGCCTCATTCCCAATGACAAGCGGGTTTTGCTGCCCGGCTATTTCGTCCGCGTCCGCGTGCCCTTCGACCAGGACAAGAATGCGCTTCTTGTCCCCGACACAGCCCTTGGCAGCGACCAGGGCGGCCGCTATCTGCTGGTGGTCAACAACGAGAACACGGTCGAGCAGCGCAAGGTGCAAATTGGTCAGGTCGACAACGGCCTGCGCGTGATCGAGAACGGCCTGAAGCCGGACGACCGTGTCGTGATCGCAGGCTTGTTGCGGGTGATCCCGGGCCAGAAGATCGATCCGCAGCTGACGAAGATCGAGCAGCCACAGGCGTCTGCCAAGTAGGAGCTGCCGGCCATGATCTCAAAATTCTTCATCGAGCGGCCGGTCCTCTCGAACGTCATCGCGCTTCTGATGATCCTGATCGGCGGCGTCGCTCTGTTCAACCTCGCAATCGCGCAATATCCGGACGTGGTACCGCCCACGGTGCAGGTCACCACGCGCTATCCCGGCGCCAGCGCGAAAACCGTGATCGACACGGTCGCGCTGCCGATCGAGCAGCAGGTCAACGGTGTCGAGGACATGCTCTATATGCAGTCCTACAGCGGCTCCGACGGCACCTACACGTTGACCGTGACCTTCAAGATCGGCACCGACCTCAACTTCGCGCAAGTGCTGGTGCAGAACCGCGTCTCCAGCGCTTTGTCGCAACTCCCGCAATCGGTGCAGAACCAGGGCGTGACCGTGCAGAAACGGTCGACCTCGATCCTGCTGTTCGTAACGCTGACCTCGCCGGACTCCAGGTTCGACAGCCTTTATTTGAGCAACTACGCCACCATCAACATCCGCGACGAGCTCTCGCGCCTGCCCGGCGTTGGCAACGTCACGGTATTCGGCGCCGGCCAGTATTCGATGCGGGTGTGGCTGGATCCCAACAAGCTGCTGGCCCGCGATCTGGTGCCGCAGGACGTCATCAACGCGATCCAGCAGCAGAGCCAACAGGTGTCGGCCGGCCAGGTCGGCGCGCCGCCGACGCCGCCGGGTCAGGCGTTCCAGTACACTCTCAACGTCAACGGACGCCTCGACGACACCACGCAGTTCGAGAACATCATCGTCAAGACCGGCACCAGCGGCGACGTCACGCGCGTGCGCGACGTCGGCTGGGTCGAGCTGGGCGCGCAGACCTACAGCCAGATATTCTCGCTCAACAAGCAGCCCGCCACCGGCATCGGCGTGTTCCAGTCGCCCGGCGCCAATGCGCTGCAGGTCGAGCAGGCCGTCGAAAAGAAGATGGCGGAACTCGCCAAGCGATTTCCGGAAGGCATCAAATACGACACGCCGTTCGACACCACCAAATTCGTGCAGGCCTCGGTGCATGAGGTCTACATGACCCTGATCGAGGCGGGTCTCCTGGTCCTGGTCGTGATCCTGGTGTTCCTGCAGGATTGGCGCGCGATGCTGGTGCCGGCGACGACGGTGCCGGTGACCATCATTGGCGCGTTCGCCGCCATGGCCGCGCTCGGCTTCACCATCAACATGTCGACGCTGTTTGCGATCGTGCTCGCGATCGGCATCGTGGTCGACGACGCCATCGTCGTTGTGGAAGGCGCCGCCCACAACATCGAGCAGGGCATGAACGGTCACGACGCCGCGATCCGGGCGATGGACCAGCTGTTCGCGCCGATCGTCGGAATTACTCTTGTGCTGATCTCGGTGTTCCTGCCGGCCTCGTTCCTCGCAGGACTCACGGGTCGCATCTATTCGCAATTCGCGCTGGTGATCGCCGCGACCGCGCTGCTCAGCGCCATCAACGCGGCGACGCTGAAGCCGACGCAGTGCGCGCTGTGGCTGCGGCCGACCGTGCCGCCGGAGCAGCGCAACTTCTTCTACCGCGGCTTCAACGCCGTCTATAACCGCGTCGAGCGGGGTTATACGCGGCTGATCGGCGCCCTCGTCAGGAACGCCACGGTCTCGGTCGCGATTGCATTGGTCCTGATCGCGATCGGCGGCTACGGCCTCTCACGGGTGCCGACCGGCTTCCTGCCGATCGAGGACCAGGGCTATCTGATCGCCGCCGTGCAGCTACCCGACGGCGCTTCTCTCGAGCGAACCCAGAAGGTGCTCGACAAGGCCAGCGAGCTTATCAAGGACACGCCGGGCGTCCAGCAGGTCATCACCATTGCCGGCATTTCCGCGCTCGACAACAGCGCGAGCCTCGCGAATGCCGGCGTCGCCTACATCATCCTGAAGGACTGGGATGCGCGGGGCAAAGGCGAGGATCTGCGTTCGCTGGTGTACGGCCTGAACGACAGGGTCGCGACCATCATGGAGGCACGCACGCTGGTGCTGCCGCCGCCGCCGATTCAGGGCATCGGCAACGCCGCCGGCTTCTCGATGCAGGTCGAGCTGCGCGACGGCAACAGCGATTTCGCAAAGCTCCAGGCGATCACGAGCGCGATGGTCTCTAACGCCCAGAGCCAGAGTGCGCTCCAGCGCGTCTCGTCCTCGTTCCGCTCGTCGGTGCCGCAATTCAACGTCGAGATCGACCGCATCAAGACCCAGACGCTGCATGTGACGACGGACCAGGTATTCTCGGCGCTGTCGACCTATCTCGGCTCATCCTACGTCAACCAGTTCAACAAGTTCGGCCGCGTGTTCCAGGTCTATACCCAGGCCGATCCGGCGTTCCGCGTCACCGAGCGCGACATCGCCAACATGCAGGTTCGCAACTCGAACGGCGACATGATCCCGATCGGCACCGTCGCCACGATCACGCCGGCCACGGGTCCGTCGCTGATCAGCCTCTACAATCTCTATCCCTCCTCGACCATCGTCGGCCTGCCGGCGCAGGGGTACTCGTCCGGCGAATCCCTGCAATTGATGGAGGAGATCGCGGACAAGACGCTGCCGCCCGGCACCGGCTTCGAATGGACCGCGATGTCCTATCAGGAGAAGGCCGTCTCCAACCAGATCTACTGGGTGTTCGGCCTCGCCATGCTGCTGGTCTATCTCGTGCTCGCAGGCCAGTACGAAAGCTGGTACGCACCGATCTCGGTGATCCTCGCGGTGCCGCTGTCGCTGATCGGGCCGATGCTGGTGCTCAATGGCCTCAACATCGACAACAACCTCTATTGCCAGATCGGCCTGATCCTCCTCATCGCGCTGTCGGCCAAGAACGCCATCCTGATCGTCGAGGTCGGGCTGGAGTTGCACGTCCGCGACGGCAAACCGTTGCTGGAGTCCGCGATCGAAGCGGCACGCGCCCGCTTCCGGCCGATCCTGATGACGTCGTTCGCCTTCATCCTCGGCGTCGTGCCGCTGGTGCTCGCAACCGGCGCCGGCGCCAGCGCCCGCAAGTCGATCGGCATCACCGTGTTCTCAGGGATGCTCGCCTCGACCTGCCTCGCCGTGTTGTTCGTGCCTGCCTTCTTCGTGGTGGTGCAGCGTTTCGAGAACTGGCGTGCGTCGAAGAAGACAGCGCCGGTGGCGAAGCCGGCCGTCGAGGCGAAATCCTAGGCGCTCCCCTCTCTCCGACGAGGGAGGAGCAAAAATGTCGAAAACAACCCCATGCAAAGTAGCTGACGACGCCGGCACGAAAATTTCGTATTTTACGAAATAACTTGACGCGTCGGGCAAATCAGGTGCATACAGTCATGATCGCAACGCCTGCGTTAGGACGGATACCGGGCGGCCGAGCTGATCCTGTGCCCTGGTACGTGCCCTCAGACTTGGTGCAGTTGGCTGATGTCTGCTAACGAGCGGGCGTGCGAACAAGGCTATCGACGATGCCAGAGCCCTCATCTACGAGCTGTTGACCGCTCATCCAGATATCGCTGCCCGAGATCTTCTTACGCATCATGGCAAGCCAGACCTCGCTAACGCCGCGGATGCCGATGTCGTTACGGAAGAACTCGTCGGTGGCATGCGTCTCGATCGACTTGACCATTTCCGAGAAGAAAGCATTCTCGACGCTGCCGAACTCCCGTTGCTTCATGCTTTCCCTGGCACTGCTCTGTAAGCTGGCCTGGTGAAACATGAAGTAGGCTTCGGGATCGGCCATCCGGCTGGCGCCAGCGAGAAAAATCGGAACGCACATCGAGGCACAGACGCCGGCTTTCTGGACGAGCGTATCGATCGCACGATCGCGGGCGCGGATCGCGGCGACGACTTTGCGTCCATGCTCGATCGAGCCGCCCGGCGAGTTGAGGACGAGCACGAGCCGGCGTCGATCGGCCTTGTAACGATCAAGGGCCGCAGCGACACGCTCGCTCATCGGCTCCTGCACCGGCCCGCTCCAGCCGAGCAGGACGCGGTCCGTCTCCTCGCTGATGGACAGGGTCTGTCGAGACGCCACGTCGCCGGAGCCGGAAGGCAATTGGAAATAGCCCCAAAACAGCAAAATGCCGCAGATGGCGCCAAGAACTTTGAGCAATGACACGGCCTACGCACTCGATCTGCAAAGGGAGTGGATGAATCCGGGATGTTCTTCAGAAACCTTACGGATACAATGAACGGTGCTTTCGAAATGATCGGCGAGGTGACGCTCGCGGTCAGACGTCGGTCATCATGACCTGACCGCTTTCCCGAGAAGCGAGAGCGCGACGAAGGCCATCAGAGCCAATATGCCCGCCGAGACAACAAACGACAGCGTACGGTTCCAGAGCTTTGCTTCCGCGGCGTAGAAGATCGAGACCGCCGTGCGGTCGGTCGTTGAGCGCACCGGCACGAGCGCCTCCCCGCCACCGCCTGAGAAGAGCATGTAGAAACCAACATCGATC
The DNA here is from genome assembly GCF_059803475.1 of Bradyrhizobium sp. UFLA05-89. Lineage (NCBI taxonomy): Bacteria > Pseudomonadati > Pseudomonadota > Alphaproteobacteria > Hyphomicrobiales > Nitrobacteraceae > Bradyrhizobium > Bradyrhizobium sp. UFLA05-89. The sequence goes on from NZ_JBANBA010000020.1 coordinate 99,611, forward strand.
GGCGCTTGATCAGGCTTGGCGACAGATTTGATCTTGGCCGTGCAGAAGGTGATCACGAAGTTTGTTCGCTTGCACTTACCCTCCATAGCCTGCAAGTCATACGCTGGCTGCCAGGTTCCGGCCAGGCGATGGTCGCGCACGATGTCCGGACCATAGCTGACAAACAGCCCGTAAAGCCCCCCGCAACAAGCGAGAAACAGGATGAGCCAGCGAAGCGGGCCGCCTGTCGCCTGAGCCGCGTCGGTGCCGGCCGAGCTTCGTGCAGCAGCCATGTCGACGTTAAGAGCTTGTGCACCGGCACCAACTCCGGATTGACGCTTGCCGAACGACATTGTGGTTACTCCTGACACTGAAGTCGCCTGCTACCTAAGGATGAACCCCATAAGACTTCGCTAAGAAGTATCGACGAATTATCAGGATGCAGACATCGTTAACGCTGGCGGCCGTGCCCCTGTCGACGCGACGGAACGGAGATTTTCGTATTTTCCGACACAATTTGACGCGTCGCGGCAAATCAGGTGCATGATGTCATTGTCGCAACACGTGGGGACGACCTAGCCAGCCCTGTTGGGCCTCTGGCTCTCATGACCTGCAGACGGCTCTCGGACGAATGTGGTGACGTCAGGTGTTGTCCATGGCGGACGAGAGAGAGGATGTGGCCATGTCGACGCGATTGAGCCCAAGCCGTCGTTCCGTTGCGACCCAATTCCCCATCGCTCATTTGATGTGACGGTTCGCGAGACCCTAGGCGATCGGCATACCAACGCCACACACAAATGTCATTGCTTGCTGGCGGCCGATGCCGACATCGTGGAGGCTTGAAGGCTCTGCTGCCAATACGACTCGATCTGCTGGATCAACGCGGCCGGCAGGGGAACGTAGTTGAGCATTTCGGCCTGGGACTTGCCGCTTTCCAGAGACCAGCGAACGAAGTCGATGGTGGTTGTCGACCTCTCCGGCGATTTTGGCTGCTTGTGCATCAACACGAATGTCGTGGCCGTGATGGGGTATGCATCTTCCCCGGGAGCATTGGTGAGAACGAGATAGAAATCTTTCGCCGTCGTCCAGGCTGCGCTCGAGGCTGCTGCCTGGAATGATTTGGCGTTGGGGCTGACGAAGTTGCCGGCGCTGTTCTGGACCACGCCGAAGGAAATCCTGTCGAGCCGCTGCAGCGCGTAGGAATATTCAAGGTAGCCGATCGAGCCGGGGACCAGACTGACGAGCGAGGCGACGCCATCATTGCCTTTTCCGCCCAGCCCGAGCGGCCACTCGACCGAGGTACCCTCGCCTACGCTTGCCTTCCATTGCGCGCTGATCTTCGAGAGATAGTTCGACCAGTTGAACGTCGTCCCGGATCCATCGATGCGATGGACGACGGTGATCGGCTTGGCCGGCAGCTTCAGATCGGGGTTGACCGCCTGAATGGCTGGATCATCCCATGATCTCAGCCTGCCGAGGTAGATGTCCGCCAGCATCTGGCCCGTGAAGCGAATCTGGCCCGGCTTCACGCCCTCGATATTGACAACCGGGACGACGCCCCCGATCACGATCGGAAATTGCATCATGTCGAGCTTCTGCAACTCTTTCGGGTCAAGCGGCATATCGGTCGCGCCGAAATCGACGGCTTCCTTCTTGATCAAGCCGACGCCAATGCTCGAGCCCACCGCCTGATAACTGACGGTATTGCCGGTCGTTGCCTTGTAGGCGTCGATCCATTTCGCCATCACGGGCGAAACGAAAGTGGAGCCCGCACCCCTGGTCTCGGCGGCCAGGCTCTGGGTCGCAACGACAAGGGCGATGAAGATGATCGGTAGCCTGAGATGCGCCATCATGGACTCAACCCTATCAAGTCGAGCAGAGCAGCAGGTGTGGCCTATGTCACAAAAATGTAACAAAAACGAAATGTCGGCGCCAGCCAATTTCGCACTTCGCTTTGGCTCCCAAAGTATCCCGCTTGTGAGTGGCCAAGCGTGGACCAAGGCGGGTAACCGCGACCTGCAAGGCGCAGAGATGAAGTGCTAGGCTTTCTCCGCGGGAGTCCGGCGTGCCTCGCCGCTCGACACCAGGAGCACCGAAACCTTCGACTGCCTGAGCACCGCATCAGCGACGCCTCCAAAGGAGAGATGATCGGCCTGGATGCGGTCGACGCCCATGACCACGAGATCGACATCGGTGGTGTCGATCTCACGGAGGATCGCCGCCTCCGGCGCGCGGTTCACGCGCAACGTCGTCGTGATGTCGACGTCGTAACGAGCGGCGAGATCGCTTGTGTCCTTGAGGATGCCCTCCTCCTTGGTCAGTCCGCGGGACGTACCACGCTGCGCGCCCTTGTCCCGGGTCGTCGCCACATAGACGACGCGGAGCGAGCCTGATCCCGCCTGCGCCAGAGCGACCGCAACTTCCGCGCCGCGCTTGGAGACGCCGCTGCCGGAGACCGGAACGAGAATGTTGAATGCGTCGGGCATCGGTTGCTTCAAGTGCTTGCCTTTGGCCGCCACGATCGCAAGCGGCCCTTCGAACTCCGCTGCGACATCCTCGACCTTCCTGTCGAAACGATCCTTGGTCGCGGTAACCTTGTCGACGCCCACGACCAGGAGGTCAAATCCCTTCCGCGCTTCGTCGGCGATCGCTTCGCCCAGCTCCGCCCGCCGGGTTCGCGTGATGACGTCGACGTGGCCGCCCTCTCCGCCGCCAATGCCGGCGACAGCTTCGGCGGCTCTCTTCACCACGGCTTCGTGACTCTCCCCTTCGCTGACTCCCTTTTCTTGTTCCTTCGCTCGTCGGCCAATTTGCAGCACCGTGATCGGCAGGCCACGCATGCCGGCGACCAGGCCCGCGATGTGGGCGGCAAAGGTAGCGTTGACGCTTTCGTCGACGGCCAGCAGGGGCCGCTCGAGATTGGCGACAAAACCGCGCTTCTCGAACTCCTCGCGCTCGAGCCGCTCCTTCTCCTCCCTGCTCATCGGCAGCTTCGACAGTGCCACGCGCAGCATCGGCGGCATTGCCATTGTCGTCACGATCGCCATCGTCACGATCATCGTGAACAAGTTCTGGCTGAGCACGCCGATGGAAAGGCCGATGGTCGCGATGATGACCTCGGTCGAGCCGCGCGCGTTCATCCCGCTCGCGAGCGCCAGCGATTCCCGGTAGCTCAGACCGCCTATGGTCCCGCCGACGAAGGCGCCGCCGAACTTGCCGACACTCGCGATCAGGACGAGCAGGCCGGTGAGCATCAGGAGATGGGGATCGCGGAGCACCGTGAGATCTGCGCTGAGCCCGGCGAGACCGAAGAACACCGGCATGAAAAAGCTCGAGATCAATCCGCGCAGGCGCTCGTCGATCTGCCGGGTCAGGATCGGAGACTCCCCAACCAGGATGCCGGCGACGAAGGCGCCGAGCACGGTGTGCACGCCGATGAGATGCGTGATCAGCGCCATGGTACCCATCAGCAGCAGGATCACGGTAATGACCGGCGCGGTGCTGACGAGGGTATCGTTGGCCCAGCGGATAAGGTGGAACACCAGCCGCCGGCCGACGGTGAAGCTGACGGCGAGGAAGGCCAGCGTACCGATCACGGCCTTGGCGACGGAAGCGACATCGAGCGTGCCTTGCGATGCGAGGCTGAAGATGACGGCGATGATGATCCAGCCGATCGTGTCGTCGATGACTGCGGTCGCGACGATGATCTGGCCGACATTGCGGCGCATGAAATTCATCTCGCGCACGACCACAGCCACGATCTTCACCGACGAGATCGACAGCGCCGTACCCATGAAGAGCGAGGCCACCAGCCGCGCTTGCGGATTGGGCAGGAGCGCATCGGGCAGGAATTCTCCGAGCGCGAAGCCGCAGGCGAAGGGAACGATGATGCCGGCAATCGAGATCGCGATGGCTGCCTTGCCAATCTTCCTGACCAGCTTGAGGTCGGTCTCCATGCCGGTCAGCAGCAACAAAAGCAGGATGCCGAACTGGGCGATGCCATCGATCATCGCCTTCTGCTCGGGCGTCTTCGGAAACACCGCCTGCTGCGCCTCGGGCCAGATCCAGCCGAACAGTGACGGCCCGAGCAGGATGCCGGCAAGCAATTCGCCGATCACCGAAGGCTGCCCGACGCGCTGCATGATCTCGCCGAGGCCGCGGCCCACGGCGATCAGGACCACGATCTGCGCCACCAGGAGAAATTCAGACGGACCTGTGGATTTGCCGCCCTCGGCGCCGGCCGCAATGGTCGTGAGGACAAGCGCCGCGGGAACGAAGCCGACCGGTCGGAGCAGGCTCCACTGCATGCAGATATCGTTTCCCCTTCGGTTGATCCAGCGCGGTGCCGGCGACTAGGGGTAGAACCCGCGGGAGGCGGAGCGAGTTCCCGCCTCCGGTGGACATGATCCGTCACGCCGGCTGCGGCGTCCTGATCTCGCGCGGCAGGATGATCGCAGCCGCGATGGCGAGCAGGCAGAGCGCGGCGAAGGCCCGCAGCATGGTGACGAAGCCGCCCTGCTCGTAAAGCCAGGCGACCAGGCCGACAGAGGCGCCGGCCGCGGTGAAGCCGACGAAATAGCGCACCGCATAGGCGCGCGAGCGCCATTCCTCGGTGGTGTATTTGCCGACCATGGCGTCGTTGACCGTGACCTGCCCGAACGCGCCCATGACGATGCCGATCGAGACCACGATCAGCGGCAGGTTGGACAGGCTCGCCGCCAGATACAGGAACGGCGCCAGCATGAAGGACAGCGGCAGCGCCACCGTCTTCAGCGAATAATGATCGAGCAGCCGGCCGATCGTGTACTGCGTCATCGCGCCGAACACGTAGACACAGGCGGCGATCACCCCCAACAGCGCCGGGCTCCTGGTGAGATCCGCGAGCCGTTCGGCGAACAGCTTTGGCAGCGCCACCGTCACAGCATTGAAGGTCGTCGAGATCGCGATCACGACGATCAGCAGTGCAAGGACCACGCGCCACATGTCCTGCTTTGCAACGCGCGCCTGCGCCGCCGCCTGCTTGCTGCCCTTGCGATCCTCATGCACGACTGTCATGGCGAAGGCGATGCCGATCAGCATCGTGACGACGCCTGGAACGATGAAGGCAAAACGCCAGCCGAGATATTGCCCGATCACGCCAGTGACCAAGGCGGACGATGCAACGCCGAGATTGCCCCAGACGCCGTTCAGCCCCATCTCGCGGCCGAGCCTGTCGGCATAGGACACGATCATCGCGGTGCCGACGGGATGGTAGATCGAGGCGAAGATGCCGATCGCGAGCAGCGCCGCGCCAAGCTCGACCTGCGTCTGCACGAAGCCGACCGAGATCATCGAGACGCCGATGCCGATGAAGAAGATCACCATCATGTGGCGGCGGCTCCAACGGTCGCCCAGCCAACCAGTCAGCAGCGATCCCGCGCCGAAGGCGATGAAACCCGGTGTCGCGTAAGGCAGCAGCTCCGAATAGGCCATGCCGAGCGCCGGCCCCATGATGATCACGGCGGCGGCGAAGATCAGCATCGCATAGTGATCGATGAAATGGGCGGCGTTGACGAAACCGATCACCCGGCCGGGGTTGTTCATGACGTGCGAATCCTCTCCTGTCCCGAAATGGGTTATATGTCGGAGTCATGACGGGATGCTGCCAATGACTGTCGTCGAAACGCCAATCAAGGAAGTGCACGGAAATCACCGCTCGACCGCCGGCGTGCACCTCGTCGCGCGCGACTACCCCAAGGGCCTGCGGCTCGACCCGCACATGCACCGCGAGGCGCAGCTCGTCTATGCCGCGAAAGGCACGATGCAGGTAACCACGCCCAAGGGCCGCTGGCTGGTGCCGCCGGACCGCGCGGTCTGGGTGCCGGCCCATCTCGAACACGCCATCGACGTGCTCGCCGACATCGAGATGCGCACCCTCTATTTCGACCTGCCCTGGCTGAAACGCGAGCAGCGCGCCAAGGGGCTCGGCAAGGAGTTCGTGGTGCGGGTGTCGCCGCTCCTGCACCAGGCGATCCTGGCGCTCTTTGATTCTCGCAATGCGCCCGAGCGCACGGAGCTGCTGGTTCGCCTGGTGATGCTGGAACTGCACCAGGCCGAGGATTCCGCGACCTTCGTGCCGCTGCCGCGGGAGCCCCGCTGCCGACGCGCCGCCCTGATCGTGCTGGATGATCCGACCGGGAGCTACGAGATCGAGACGCTCGCGCACGAGGTCGGAACCTCCGCGCGCACGTTGTCCCGGCTGTTCTCCTCCGAGACGCAGCTCAGCTTCAAGAGCTGGTGCCAGCGCGCCCGCATCGCGGCCGCGATCGAAAGACTGTCGACCGATGCTGAAGTCTCGGTCAAGCAGCTCGCCTCGCAGCTCGGCTATGCCAGCGTGCCTGCCTTCTCGGCAGCCTTCCGCCAGGTGACGGGACGCACGCCGACGGAATTTGCGCGGAAGGAATAACCTCACCCTCGCAGTCATTGCCCGCGATAGCTTTCGCGGGGAATCCAGATGCTATGGGGTAAGCGGCGACTGGGGTAAGCGGCGGTGAGGGTGTGGACACCCCTCGAACGCCGTGATCACGCAATGGAGCAGCCCATGTCGCAATCGTTTGACGCCGGCAGGTCCCTCACCGCCTTCGAGCAGGATAGCACGTTGGTCGCAGTAATCGAGATGAGCCAGTCGAAGTGGCTGGTCGCGGCAATGATACCGGGAGTGGCGCGTCAGCCGCTGAAGAAGCTTGATGCTGACGCGGCCGCTCTGCTGAAGCTGTTGCAGCGTTGGCGCGAGGAAGCACGCAAGGCGGGCCGTGTGATCAAGCGGATCGTCTGCGCCTATGAGGCTGGGCGGGACGGGTTCTGGCTGGCGCGCTGGCTACAGACCCATGCCATAGAGGCCTATGTTATCCATGCGGCGAGCATCGCGGTGTCACGCGAGCACCGGCGCGCCAAGAGCGATCGGATCGACACGGAACTGCTGATGCGCTCATTGCTCGGCTGGCTGCGTGGCGAGAAGCGCCATTGCAGCATGGTCGCGATCCCGACCATGGC
>NZ_JBANBA010000210.1:0-5698 GCF_059803475.1 Bradyrhizobium sp. UFLA05-89
GCCGCCTGGAGCGGTCGCTTAACGCCTCAAGCCCGTGCTCCTTGTAGCGATCGAAAATCTTGTAGCCGGTCTTGCGGTCGGCCGTTTTGGTTTGCCCGAAGTAACATGTCTTCCGTTTGTCCAAAAGTGAACGTAACGCGTCTGGGACGATTAGGGCGCCGCTCAGCTGGCGGCCTCTATCTTTAGCCGCCTCCGAGCCATCACATCTAAACCGTGGGTCGGAGTTCAGTCCGGCGCTTCACGTTTCCCTGGGCAGTCACAGCTCGTATCGATCGCCGTTCTTCCTCTGCCAGCCGCTCGAAGTACAAATGACTCGCTGCAGAGTTGCGAGCCCGAGTCGTCGAGGCCGAGCGGAACATTGCTTTCCAACTTGAAGCCTCCATTCCGAAACTTCATCGCAAACCGCACGACGGGCCGTTTCCTTGGAACCGTGTCCATGTCGGCACGTTTTTGCAACGCCGGATCCATGAAGGGAGGCGAATGTGGTGGCCAACCTACCTGAAGAAGACATCCGCCAAAGAGCGCATGAATTGTGGAAGGCTGCTGGGCGCCCGGAAGGTCGAGAAGAGGAATTTTGGCTTGAGGCCGAACGGCAATTGAAGGGCGAGCTGATAAAGCACGAGCTCAAAACGCCAGATACCTTGTAGGTCTTGCGGCCCAAACAGAGCCGGCAGCTTCACGATTGGCACTACGGATGATCCATCACGTCTCGATTGGCAGTAACGACATAAATCGAGCGCGCGCATTCTACGATCCGCTCATGGCACTCATTGGCCTTCGGTTGCTTAAATATTCCGAATACTCGCTCCACTACGGAGTGTCCGGCATCATCTTCAGTGTCGAGACACCCGTGAATGGTAGGCCCGCCAGCGCTGGTAACGGAGCCCACATCGCTTTCCAGGCCCCCAACCGGGAAACTGTTAGGCGCTTTCATGCGACGGCGATCTCCAATGGCGGCAGCGAGGAGGCGCGCCTGGGTTCCGCGAGAACTACAATGCAAATTACTATGCTGCGTTCGTAATCGATCTCGATGGAAACAAGATCGAGGCAGTAACCTACACGGCGAGAGAAAGCTTCGGCCTTGGTGATTGAAGAACGATCCTAAGTCCCTGATAGCAACGTGCGGGGTTCAGTCCACGAATGCGACCGCGAAACTATTGCGGTTCGCCACGAACTCGGAGTGAGATCCGTGTGGGTGCCTGAACATGAATGGCGCGCGCGAAAACGTTTTGCACAGGCGCCGGCGCAGTCGCCACGCCGCCCGAGGGCGAACGCGCTGGCCCCGACGTCCAGAGGAGCGGTCTTCGGAGCCGGTGCCCTCTATCAGGCGTTCCCACCTATCGAAGCCTGACGAATCTTGCCGCGGCTCGAGCTCTACTCCCACGCCCAAGCACACAAGCTGGCTCAACATTGTCGAGATCAGCACCGACGACCCAGAGCGATTGCGCCGCGGCGACAGCTTTGCCATGTCCTTTCATGCTTTCGTCGTGAGGAAGCCGAGACCTGATGCGGTCCCGACACCGGCTTGGACTTGGTCCCCAATCGCAATTGAACGTCGTCCAAGGCGAACAGCGGCCCTTGCACATTACGCGCGGACACCACCGAGACTAGCCGCAAACGCCAAGACCGAGGCCGACTTACAGGATGTCTTACTTCTTGAGAATGCCGATATCGGTGTTGCCCAAGTTCTTCATGGCGCGTTCAGCGGCGGGCGTATCCACCGCGTTGTCATGCGATGGTGGAGGCTGAGCAACTGAGGAAGCATCCACGTCGCCGCCGTTCGCTGAGTGGCTGAGCGGGTTGCCCACATTGGGATCCGAGGACCTCGCAGTGCCACTTATAGTATGCCCGGTCGATAGGGTGCCGCCCGCATAACCTGGGGAGCCGGTGGCCGCAGCTCCGCTCGCCGCCGAGCCGCCACTGCTCGATCCACCCGCACTCTGGGCCAAGGCGAGCGAAGAGCCGCCAACGAGTAAGATCAAGATAAGGGCGATGTGGTTCACAGAACGGTCCTCTACATGAATAACCGCTCAATGAGTTGGACGTCCGATAGTTCCGCAGGGCTTACCGCTCTCCCGGCCACCATGTTGACAGCGGATCGCTCGCGGAAATCTTCGTCCGTCGAAGCGCGACCAGTGGCTTCGCTTGTTCGGATATGCCACTTATGTCCTTCACTGATGCGGACCGTACATTAGATCTGCCGCTCACGCTTTTCGGTAGCAGGCGAGCCTTCTCCACGGTTGGTCGCGATTTGCTGGGCGAGTATGAGCATTTCCAAAATCGCCCCGGATGAGTTTTTTTGACTGGCTCCATTCGCTACAAATCTCGCCTGGCCGCCAAGATCGAGTATGTCGACCGGAGCCGCAAGCTCATGGCGTTTCGCTGGCGCGGCACCACTTCTGCCGCAACATTCACAAGCCGTAGGCCCGTCGATCACCACCCGCTCCCTGGGCAGGTGCTCGGGGAAGGTCTGGCGCTCAGCACGCTTACGCGTAAATCCACGCACCGCTTTCGGCACAGTCCGCTCGGCCGCCAATTCGTCCTGGGTGGCGTCGGCTTTCCAGCTCTTCGAACGTCAGTGCCAACTGCTCGATCAGCCGCGCCGAACGTTCCGACCGTTGCCCTAGATGCTGCTGGGCGATCAGCGCTTCGTTTTCCGACGCTTTCGCGCGGGCGACCGCGAGCTCGGCGGAGATCCCGTGTTTTTGCCGGTACGCCACTACAAAGCGTGCATGAGGAACTTTATAGGCCGGTTACGCTTTGCCAGCGAGCGTGCATGCGTACGGGCGAGCGATGTCCAGTTGGTTCAAGCCAGATAATCAACGGAAAAAGATCCGAGAGGATCGGAAATACCTCGAGCTAAAGGCTCGCCGCCTTTTACAAAGTTACCTAACCGCCGATGGTCGGCAAAAGCAGCAATACTATCAGATGATCGCCGGAGCGGCTGCGGCATGTCAGCCAGAAGTTTCTGATCCGAGTTTAGATAATAAGAAGTTCGCTGAACTGAGCGCAGAGGCAGCCATGAAGGTGGTAAAACACCGTGTTCGTCAAGGACGGGATAAGCACGATCACTCTGCCGTACTGATCACGGACGCCTACGCAACAGTGGCAATTGCATATCGCCGGGCGGCTGCCGCCTACACAGCTGACAAAGAAATGGAGAAACTCGGGACTGCTGCTGTGCACTTGGTCACCATAGCGAATTCATTCATGAATGCTCAGTTAGAGCAAACGCCTCCCTAATTGTTGCCATTAAGCTCGGTCCGTCGAGCTGTGGCTCACTCACCGACGCAGTAAACCTCGCACGGACCATTTTCCCTAAGCTGGTCGTAAGGCGTTCCTTGTAGTTTCTTGGCCAACAGAAAAGAGGGATGGCAATGGGCAAGGCGAACTCGGATGGTGTTTTCTATCCGAGTTGCGAGTGAGGTCGCGTATCCCTTGTAGGCGCCTCAACCCAGTGAAGGGCGGTTGGCTCCTAAAATGCTTCGACGATTAGTCTCGTAAATTGTCTCACTCGACGGCCGCTACGCGCAGGCGACCGCTGCTCCAGCCCAGGGAGGATGCAAAATCCCGAGCGAGGGATTGTGTCCGATTGTCTGATCGGGTTGCGTTGTGTTTTGCGTGCGGCACACAGCTCCCGAACGGATTTGGCTTTACTCGACGGCGACAAGTAGGCGGACATACGTCGCACTCTCGTGCAGCTCCAGCCGCGCTCAACCGCAAACTTGATGCCGGCGCCGAGAGGCCGCTGGCCTTCAGGCTGTAGAGGGTCGGGGCGTTGATCTTTTCGATATGGATGCGGCCGTCCTGGACGGGCTCGACGCTGCTGGCGATTTCAATGAGCTTGCGGGCGGCGGCTTCGGGTTCGGCGAAGGGACGTTCGGCGGTGAGTTTCATGAAGCAGCCCTAGCGCGAGTCGCGCTTGGGAAGATGCTCATCATGATCGACCCACTGCTGATCTTCCCCCGAAAAAATGGACAGGGTTAAGCTGCTTTTAGCTCCATCTCGATCGGGCTGAGATATCCGATGGCCGAGTGGCGACGTGTTCGATTGTACAACAAGGTTTAAGAACGCCCACAGGACCGTTTTTCGCGAGGTACTTTATCGGCATCATCCTTGGTTTGGTCGCCGAGTTTGCGTTCATAGGGCCGTCGACAAGGCTGATGATGTGGTTTTTCGCTGCGCCCTGGACGAGTCGCAAGCAGATCGTTGGCTGGAAGTTCCAGCATGGATGTTCGACCGGACGGCATGCTATGACGCCGAGCTTCTGACAGCTCAGCCGTTTGTCAGCATCGATGCACTTGCGGCGCTTTCTGCGCTTCTCGATCTGGCGGTGAAGGATCGAACGCCATCAGCTGCCCCGCTTTCTGGCGCGTCCAGAGGCTCTCACGACCAGAATCGGAGAGCGGCTCATGTCAAGCCAGACGGCAATGTCACGGAGCGGACACCGACACAATCGACAACCGCGGTCGCAGCAACAGATGGATCTGTTCGGGAACGGCGTGTCGAACGGCGCCGTCGGCGCACCGGCATGGTCGGAGCTGCCGGCAGAAGCGCGGGCGGCGCTGACAAGTCTAATGATGCAGTTGATCCTCGACCATGCTGCGATGACAGCGACGCTGCGCGCGAAGGAGGTCGGTCATGATCTCTGACAAGGTCAGGCCTCATCATCTGGCGCGGAAGGCGCTTCTTTACGTGCGTCAATCCTCAGCGCATCAGGTGTTGCACAATCGCGAGAGCAGCGCGTTGCAATACGCCATGCGGGAGCGGCTGACGGCGCTCGGATGGTCAGAGATCGAAGTGATCGATGATGATCTCGGTCGTTCGGCTGCCGGCAGGGTACAACAACGCGCCGGCTTCGAGCGGATGGTAGCGGAGGTTTGCCTCGGTAAGGTTGGTGCGGTCTGCGCGCGCGAGGTCTCGCGGTTCGCTCGCAACAGCCGGGATTGGCAGCAGCTCATCGAGATGTGCCGCGTGGTCGATACCGTTCTGGTCGATCAGGAGACCATCTATGCGCCAAGGCACGGCAACGATCGCCTGTTGCTCGGGCTCAAGGGCAGCCTAAATGAGTACGAGCTGGATCTGTTGCGCCAGCGCTCGCTCTCGGCCCGCTACGAGAAGGCGCGCCGGGGCGAGTTGGTTGTAGCGGCGCCGGTGGGCTTCGTGAAGTCCGGCGACCGTTATGAGAAGATCCGGATCGGCGGGTCCAGGAGGCGATCAAGCTGGTGTTCGACAAGGTCGAGGAGCTGGGCAGCGCGCGACAGGCGCTCTGCTGGCTCCACGAGTACAATCTCGATCTGCCGGTGAAGCAGACCAACGGCGACACGGCCTGGCGGCGACCGAGCTACTCCGCCATCCACCGGATCATTGAGAACCCGGTCTACGGCGGCGCCTATGCCTATGGTAAGACGGCTGTGGCGGCGGGATACGGCGCCAAGGGCGTGAGCGTGAAGATCCGCCGCAAGGCGCGGAACGAATGGTTGGCGCTGAAGCCCAACACCCACGATGGGTACGTGAGCTGGGAGAGGTTCGAGGCGATCCGCACCATGGTCAGCAGCAATGTTCCCACCGGTCGGCATCACGGCGCGCCCAAGCATGGTGACGCGCTGCTGGCGTTCTCGCTGACGCAGATAGGCGCGCAGAGTTGCAATCTCGGCATCGGGCCGGAAGCTGCCGCGTAACAGGCCATAGGAATGAA
>NZ_JBANBA010000211.1:0-5689 GCF_059803475.1 Bradyrhizobium sp. UFLA05-89
AACCCCTCGATCTCAAGACAGGACGCCCCATTGCGCTATCGTCTTGGCTCCGTCGCCAGCCGCGGCGCCCTACCGCGTGAGCGGTTTAGTCGTGTGCCGGGCATGCTCAATAGCTCGGAAGTGAAAGTCTTCCACCCAACCTGATGGAGGTGAAGGGGTAGTGAAACGCAAGGGCTGCCGTCGCGAGGCGGGGTCTGAAGGAAGCGTGGATCAAAGGTGCGAGCTGATGAACAAAAAACGGATATGAGGCGCAAGCGTCGGACGAGCGGGCGACACATCGCGAAGTCCAGATCCATCAAGGATGCGAAGCGTAGATCCGGCGGTTGTGCACCGAAGGCGATTGAGCTTACCCCGGGAGGTCTGCCCGGCGTCGCCCTCGGGCGACTGAGACGACCGCGAGGTCGTCTGACCGCCGGGCAGAAGTCAGCAGAGGGCGTATTAGGTCAGGCTGTCGGCAAAGCTATTGAGGCACTCCAAGGCCGAAAGGTGGAGAAACAGATAGGCGGAGCCGGAAACGATGGCCGAAGGCCCGAACGATCGAGAGAAGCAAATAGGACTGGTATCTCGTGAATAGAAAGCGGCAGAACAACCAGCAAGCGCTGGCCTTGGAACCGAAGGAGTGGGGTGAAGCCCCGGCGCGCGGTGACGAGGAGACCGAACCATTCATGGCGAAATCAGCCACCGAAAGCTCGACTTTCACAGAACAACTAATGGAGGAGGTGTGCGACCGAGAGAACCTCGAAAGAGCGTGGAAGCGTGTTAAAAGGAACAAAGGAAGCCCTGGCGTTGATGGGATGACCATCGACGACGCAAAGGCTTTCCTGCGTGAGCACTGGCCAAACATTCGGTCTCAACTGCTCGACGGAAACTATCGGCCGCAGCCGGTTAAACGGGTAGAAATCCCGAAGCCGGATTGCGGGATCAGAAAACTCGGCGTCCCCTGTGTCGTCGACCGCCTGATTCAACAAGCCATGCTGCAAGTTCTCCAAGAGCGATGGGATCCGACGTTCTCGGAGCACAGTTTCGGATTTCGGCCGGGGCGGTCCGCCCACCAGGCTGTAGCCCAGGCACAGCGTTACATCGCCGATGGCTACAACGTAGTGGTTGATCTCGATCTGGAAAGATTTTTCGACCGAGTTAACCACGACATCCTGATGTCGCGCGTCGCCGCACGAATACCTGATAAACGCGTGCTCAAGCTTATCCGGGCATTCCTGAATGCCGGGGTATTGGAAGACGGTTTGGTCCGACCGGTGGACGAAGGGACCCCGCAAGGCGGTCCGCTCTCGCCCTTCCTCAGCAATATCGTGCTCGACGACCTCGACAAGGAATTGGCTCGACGTGGTCACCGGTTCTGCCGTTACGCGGATGACTGCAACATCTATGTTCGCAGCCTCCACGCCGGCGAAAGAGTGAGGGCCTCGATAAGCCGATTCCTGACCAACAAGCTCCGCTTGAAAGTCAACGAGGCCAAAAGCGCGGTGGCGCGACCCGAGGAACGTAAATTTCTCGGATTCAGCATTGCGAATGACGGGAGCGAGCGACGCATTGCGCCGAAAGCTCTCGACAAATTCAAAGACCGAATCCGGGAGATCACATGCCGGACGCGAGGGATCAGTTTGCAACAGATGATCGCAGACCTCACGCCATACCTCATCGGATGGCGCGGGTACTTCGGCTTCTGCCAGACCCCGCGCGTGCTCACAAACCTGGAAGCCTGGATCCGCCGGAGATTGCGAATGTATCTCTGGCGGCAATGGCGGAACGGGCATAACCGATTCACGGAGCTTCGCCGCCTCGGCATCGCGAAGTTCGCCGCATCGGTCGCTGCCGGTTCACCGACGGGACTCTGGCGCATGTCCGGACACCCGGCGGTTCAACACGCCCTACGCAATCAGGCGTTCGATTCTCTTGGTCTTCCCCGAATCTTCATGCCTGTGCCGGTTTAACTCGATCGAACCGCCGTGGTACGGACCCGTATGCCCGGTGGTGTGGGAGGGGTGGCGTCGCGAGACGTCCCCCTATCCCGATCCTTGACCCTTCGGCGACATCGGGCAACGTCCGCTTTTTCGCGCTGTTGGGGGTGAGCGGACATCAGTCGGCCAATCTCTTGATGAGTACACGCCCTGGCCTTTCAAGTTCTCTGCACGAGGTGTGCATACGCCTCCACACGCATCCCGTAGGTCCAGGCGACCGCCTCGCGCGCGGTGCGCAGATTGGCCGGCACCTGGAGGAAGAAATGCCGGCGCGTGCCGTCCGGCTCGGGCGTGGCGTTGACCACCTCCACCGCGGCCCAGGCGTCCGCGGCGAGCCAGTTTCGGCGCCACAGAATTCCCGTCTCGTCCTCGGCGATGCGGGTCGCGCCGCCGAGCGCGACGTAGCGTTCCGGCGTCATGATCTCGATCATGCAGCGGCGGACCTGGACATCCACTTGCTCGTCGATCGCGGCCAGCGTGATTTGCTCGCTGTGCTCGATGATCCAGCGCGGCACCTCCACCCCGCGCCAGGCCCACACCGACCAGCCGTCCGGATAGCGCAGCGCCGGACCGCTGGCGTGATGCAAGCGGTCGCGCGCGTCACTGCACAGCAGGTTCGGCCGCTCCGCGAGCCAGCAGGTGTGCTCATGCGGCTGCAACCAGCCGACACTGGTCGCAAGCTGCATGAGGCCGCGCAGCGGCTCGGTCTCGGCCCGCAGGCCAACCACCTCGCGGAGATAATCGTAGACGCCAAGCCACGACAAATCGTGCGGCCCCCCGGCAAGGGACGAAAAACTCCGCGGGGCGAGCATCGCCTGGCACACAGCGGACCACGATAGGCCATAGCGGCGAAGATGACCCAGCACGGTCAGAGTCTGCTCCGGCACGCTCCGCATCACCGCATCGGTCGCGGCGGCGACAAGGGGATCGGCGGGATTGACGGCGCTCTCAACAGTGGCAAGCACCTTCCGATCGACACGCGCCTCAACCAGCGAGGCGACTATTCGGCGAAGACGATCGACGAGACGGGAACGGACGTTGCGGCCGGCGTCGCGCGACATCCGGCCGGCAAGCGTGGCCAGCGCAAGCGGACTGTCGCACCAGACGACGCGCACCGGCGGCGCAAGTCCTGCGACATGATAGGCAAGCCGCACCGCCTGCTCTGCCGCGCCGCGGTCGGCAGGCGCCGTCGACCGCCGGACGGCAACCCACCGCGCGCGAAAATCCCCCAGCGCCGCCGCTTGCTCCGCCGTTAGCGCCTCCTTAATCGGCAAGGACGCGCGCATCCCGTGGCCCGAGTTCGCGCTGGCGGCGCACGCGGTAGGTCCCTCGCGGCAGCGTGAGCGGTGCATGCTCCTCATGCGTCACCCGCGCATAGGCCGCACCGATCAGGAGATGCCCGATATAGAGCCCGGCCGGAATGTCGCGCGCCAGATCATCGTCGCGAAACAGCGTCACGCGCTCGCGGATCGCATGACAATGTCCGGTGGCTTCGCCCTCCAGCAGGACCAGCGGCACGCCTGCGGCGGTGTCAGTGAGCGTTCCCGATGGCGCCACATCGCCTACCCGCTCGATCAGCAGGTCACCTTGCGCAAAGATCTCGGTCATCGTTCCCTCTCCCGTGCCGGGGCATCCGCGCCTGCGCGGATGCCCCGATTGCTTCACTATTGTTAGAGGCGATCTAAAGCGCGATGAGATCGTGATGAATCATCATCGCGCATTAGGTTGTTGTTTGAGCATGATCTTTTCGGAAAACCGCTTCACACTTTTCCGGATCATGCTCTAGTGCACGACCTCGCCATGCAGTGCGAGGTCGAGACCATCGCGCTCCATATCCTCCGACACCCGCAAGCCGACGAACAGCTTGACCACATAGAGGATGATCAGGCTGACGACGGCGTCATAGACGAACACCGTGGCAACGCCGATGCACTGGTTGATGAATTGGCCGGGATTGCCCTCCAGCGCGCCCGCGGTGCCACCATATTGCTCGACGGCAAAGATGCCGGTGAGCAGCGCGCCGACGATGCCCCCGACGGCGTGGACGCCAAAGCAATCGAGCGCGTCGTCATAGCTGAACATGGCCTTTAGCCCGGTGCATCCCCAGTAGCAGAGCACGCCGGCTGCGATGCCAATCACGAAGGCGCCGATCGGGCCGACGAAGCCCGACGCCGGCGTGATGGCGACGAGGCCTGCGACCGCGCCCGAGCAGATGCCGACGACCGTCGGCTTGCCCTTGAGCGACCACTCGACCAGCATCCAGGTGAAGCCTGCAACGGCCGTTGCGATCTGCGTCACCAGCATCGCCATGCCCGCCTGCATGCCCGCCGTCACCGCAGAACCCGCATTGAAGCCGAACCAGCCAACCCAGAGCAGCGAGGCGCCGATGAAGGTGAGCACCATGTTGTGGGCCGGCCCGGTCTCCTTGCGCTTGCCCAGCATGATGGCGCACATCAGGCCAGCCACGCCAGCGTTGATATGCACGACGGTCCCGCCGGCGAAATCGAGCACCTTGACCCAGGCGGCGTCGTTGCCGGAGGCGAAGATCCCGTCGGGGCCCCATACCCAATGCGCGACCGGCGCATAGACGAAGATCGCCCACAGGCCGATGAACCAGAGCATCGCGGAGAATTTCATCCGCTCGGCAAAGGCACCTGCGATCAGCGCCGGCGTGATGATGGCAAACGTCATCTGGAAGCAGATGTAGACGCTTTCGGGAATCGTCGCCGCGAGCGGATTGGGATTGCCGATCCCGCCCTTGCCGATGTCGCTCATGATGTCCTTCAGGAACATGCGGTCGAGCCCGCCGACGAACGGCGTGCCGGCGCGGAAGGCCAGGCTGTAGGTCAGGAGCGCGAACAGGATCGTGACGAGGCACGTCACCGCGAAGCTCGTCATCACGGTGTCGCCGACGTTCTTCTTGCGCACCATGCCGCCATAGAACAGCCCGAGCCCGGGAACGGTCATCATCAGCACCAGCGCAACGGAGGTGAGCATCCAGGCGGTATCGCCGGGATTGGGCGTGCACTTCTCGAGGATCTTGCCGCCGCAAGCCGGCGGCGCCGCATCCTCGGCGAGAGCAACATCGCCGAGGGCGAGGTAGAGCAGCGCAATTCCCAGCAGCGCGACCAGCAACGTCACGAGCCTTTGGCGCGTGGATGTTCTTGATTCCATCGTCATCCTCCCAAGTCGCATGAGAAGTCTTCCGGCGATTGCCTCGACTGGAACCCGCAAGACGAGCGTTCGCGCCGGCGCGATTGGGCCAGCGTCATCAGCTCGGATTTTTGGGACACAATGCTCGCGGCTCGGCGCGATGAGGTCGTCGAGTGTCGATGGCTCGAGACTGGCGTCGACCAGCCTCATGGCTTATCGGCCTTTCCCTTGTCGCCAGATCGGAAAGCGTCAGTGACGGTTCCAATTCTTAGGTCAAACTACAAGCAAGATTCGCGCCGTTGATGCGATTCAATCAACTCACTGAATGCGCATCGATTCCACTTTGCTGCTTTGCGATAGGAGCCGTGCGTGCTGCTTCGCGCAGCAGCGCTTCGCCCAACGAATGAGCAGAGGCTGACAATGCCTACGCGGTTCGCAACAGTGCCGCCGTATCGAACGGTGTCATCACCCGCGAAGGCGAAGGCGGGTGATCCAGATGCTATGGGGTAAGCGGCGACTGGGGTAAGCGGCGGTGAGGGTGTGGACACCCCTCGAACGCC
>NZ_JBANBA010000212.1:0-5533 GCF_059803475.1 Bradyrhizobium sp. UFLA05-89
CCGCCTCCTTCGAACAAGGAGATGATCTGAAATGATCTAACAACCACTCATCCTTGACCAAGCCCATACAAGTATTCTTGATGAGGATCTCGCTGAGGCAATCGAACGTGACGTCGCGCACCTCTATGAGGGAGCCCTTCAACATTCGTCTTCCCTGAGCTAAGCAAAAAGGATGAATTAGCGCAGCTTGCGGTCGAGATCATCGACGCCAAGGGCGCAGCCCCGTCATCGGGCCTCCAGCGAACCATCTTACTGCGAGCCGCAAGGTCCGCCGCCGCTCGCGGCGATCTGACGAACGCACGTAATTTTTAAGCTGCCGGCCAGCTCGTGCGCTACGGCAGCACGGTACAGAAACAGAACAGTGTCGACATCTACGGAAAAGGAAAACGGTGCTGACTCCGGCGTACAGAGCAAGGCAAAGCGCGACTGTCCGCCGACCAAACCCACGATCGCTGAAATCGGGAAGGCCAAGAAATTCGATCCAATCTCAAGGGCTATATCATCGCGACAACGGCCGACAATGACGTCTACCTAACAGACCATGTCAACGCCGTTTCCGCCAAGCATGCGCAAGAGGGACTATTCCGCGTAACACCTCACATATTGCCCGCCAACACGGTCCTCTCCATCGTGGGAAAAGTTAGAGCCGCAACTGCGTTCGCATCGTGCGGTTTTGCGCGGAGCATGCAGTATTTGTGCGCTGAACTAGTTTTGGCGCCCGAAAGCATCTACAGATGGAATGATCACATGCGTAGCTGCGCGCTCCTTGATCTCTATGCACAAGGTTTCCCGAGTGCTCTGGTTGCGACTCCCTGGAGTTCTTGACCGTCATCTGTTATCGCGTCGCGAAAGGCAACGAATCGTTTGACGTGCCTAGGAAGATGAATTTGACCGATCCCACAAACAGCTCTGAGTTGCCGCCCGTCTTGCATAAGCCGGCAAGTCGCTTGCCGTGGGTTGTTGGACTCCTCGCCGTTATTTTCGGGCTGTGCGCGGGAGGAGTCTATTTCGGGGTCGGTATAGACAAGCTTCTCGGCTCGTCAGTCGCGCCGGAAAACCTGCCAATTCAAGGCTTGTCACCCGAGGACAAGGCGGTTCTTTCAGAGATTAGATCGGGGCAACAGGAGATAAGCGAGGAGATCGCCGAGCTCAAGCGTAACATCAGTGCGCAGCAAGAGGGTCTAAAACAGATATCGGATCAAATCGCTGCACTGACTTCGAACATCCAGTCTTTGCAGAATCCGCCCGTCGTTACGCCTCCATCGCCAGCACCTAATCTACCGCCAGCCCGTACTGTTTCGAAGCCGGCCGCGAGAGCCATTCAGCCTTCTAGACCGGAAGGGCCAGTTTCAATCGGGGGCGCTCCGCTGATTTCCGAGCCGGGCACCCAGCCTCATTGATCAGATCGTTATTCCTGAGCCGTAGCTGATGCGCGGCGTGGTCATGTTTGTATCATCGCCTCCGGAGGTCCGATGTTTGCCAATCATATTCGTATCGGCACTGTCGCGCTCCTGGCCTCCGGAATTCTGTTCGCAGTCTACCCGGCAGTTCGCCCGTTCTCGGACGAAAGATCGCTGCTAGGTGCCGCTGCCTTCGGGTCTGAGGCATGGCTGGCGTCGCACATGATTGCCATTGTGGCGTTCGCGCTGCTCCCACTTGGGCTGCTCGGAATGCAACGCTCTTTACTGGGGACACAGTCCGAGCGCCTGTTCTTTGTCGCCGTTGTCCTGATCGTGATTGGCACAGGCTTTACACTGCCATTCTACGGGGCCGAAACCTATAGTCTTCACGCGCTGGGGCAGGAAGCTTTGCGGAGGCACTCCGATTCACTGCTCAGTCTGGTCGAGATCGTCCGCTCCGGCCATGGCCTTATCATGTTCCTCGCCGGTCTGCTTCTTCTTGCCGCCTCCGCAATCGCGGCTGCCACGGCGCTTTGGCGTTCCTGTCGCTATCCGAAGGCAAGTGGCGTTCCCTTCGCCATCGGGATGTCGCTGTACATTCCGCAATTCTTCGGCGCGCAGCCCCTACGCATTGCACATGGATCACTGGTGGC
Organism: Bradyrhizobium sp. UFLA05-89; assembly: GCF_059803475.1. Lineage (NCBI taxonomy): Bacteria > Pseudomonadati > Pseudomonadota > Alphaproteobacteria > Hyphomicrobiales > Nitrobacteraceae > Bradyrhizobium > Bradyrhizobium sp. UFLA05-89. Next base: position 2,054 of record NZ_JBANBA010000212.1, read on the forward strand.
CATCGGTTGCGTGTGGATGGCGGTATGTCTTTGGCGGCAAGACCAGTTTGGTGCGGAGCGACAGGAAGTCTCCGCTTGTGACTTGTGAGAAATGAGGCGGGAAAAAGCTTGGTAAAATATTCATGTCTAAACTGATGTCCGAACTGCTGGTCGGCAGCAGAGAAGGATGCGTGCGGTGAAATCCATCGCAGAAGGCCGACGAAATGCATAATTTAAGCATGATTGCGCCCATCACATGCGATTCACCGTCAGCATGTTTAGCCTAGCATGAGCTTGGAAGGACAGGAGTGCCGCTTCGCGTTGAGAGCCGATGTAAGCCAGAGCTGAGCCGGCACCCTTCCAAAAGTCCCAGTCCGAAATTGAACACCGAACATCTGTTTGGAAAACCAGTGCAAATTTTCCGCTAGAGCGGCTGCGGGTCCGCATCGCGCTCCAAGCTTCGCGGGAGCGGTGAAATGAGTAATTTCAACCAGGAAAGCATTCTGAACGTCCATCACTGGACTGACAATCTCTTCAGCTTCACCAGCACACGGAATCCGTCGTTTCGCTTCTGCAGCGGTGAATTCACTATGATCGGGCTCGAGGTTGATGAAAAACCTCTGCTGCGGGCCTACGGCATCGCCAGCGCTCATTACGAAGACCGGCTGGAATTCGTCGCGATCAAGGTGCTGGACAATCCCTTAACCTCGCGTCTGCAGCAGCTTAAGCAGGGTGACCAGATCATTGTTAGCCGCAAGACGACTGGCTCGCTAGTCATTGATAATCTTAAGGACGGGCGCAATCTCTATCTGATTGGGACTGGCGCCGGTCTTGCGCCGCTTCTGAGTGTCATCAAGGATCCGCAAACCTATCTGCGATTCGAGAATGTGGTGCTGCTTCATGGCTGCCGCCGCGTCGCCGAGCTCGCCTATGGCGAGATGATCACGGAAACGCTGCCAAGCGACGGGCTGGTCGGCGACTTCGTTCGCTATCAACTGATCTATTATCCGACCGTGACGCGCGACCGCTTCCATAACCGCGGTCGGATCACCGACCTGATCGCGTCAGGCAAGCTGTTTGCGGAAATCGAACTGCCGAAACTCGAGCCGCAGCATGACCGCGCCATGATCTGTGGCAGCCCCGCCCTGGTCCACGACGCCCGAGAGCTCTTGATAACGAAGGGCTTTGTCGAAGGCTCTCCACAAGAGCCCTCACATTTTGTGTTTGAAAGGGCGTTTGTCGATCCCTTATTTTGAGCTGAGTGGCAAGCGACCATGGCTGATCCGAACCCGATACAACGCGAACCCGATACAACGCGACCAGGGACCTTACCGGTGCTACCGTCAATAAAATTGTCGGTCTCTCGACTGGACATAGTTGCAATCATGGCAGCTCCCGACTTATGGTAGACCAAATGGCAGGCTGTGGGGAAAAGCTATGAGAGCTATCTGGCTCGCGTGGCTCGTGGTCATTATGTCGGTGTCGCAGGCTCGGTCCTGGGGACAGGAAGGCCATGCAATCGTCTCTGAGATCGCGCAGCGGCGGCTCGATCCCGCCACGCTCGACAAAATCGCGCCCCTGCTTGCCTTGGAAGCCCCTACTCTTGATCATCCCAACGCAACGCTCGCTTCCATCGCCAGTTGGGCTGACGACTACCGTGCCGACCATAAGGATACGGCAGGATGGCATTTCGTGGACATACCGGATGATCGAACAACTTTCGATCCGGATGCTGATTGCAAAAACGGCAACTGTGTCATCGCGGCGATTGCGCGCTTCCGAACTGTCCTTGCTGATTGCTCGAAACCTGCACCCGAACGGCTCCAGGCTTTGAAATTCATTGTTCACTTCGTTGGCGACGTTCACCAGCCTCTTCATGCATCGGATCGGTGGGATGCCTACACAGGAAAAGACGATCAAGGCGGCAATCTTGTCCCGGTGACATTCTTCGGACAGACCACGAACCTGCATGCGCTTTGGGATACCGGTCTGATTATGCGCACCGTTCGTTCAGTATTTTTCCAAAGCATCGCCGATCGTTGACCGCCAACTCGCCCTTGCCGGGATACGGCTTGCGCAGCTGCTCAAGGAGACGCTGTCCTCGGCAGCCTGCGAGTAACAGAGTATCGGGTTATCGCTATGAAGGCGCTCACGCTATTGGCCGTCGATTCCGCTCGCGGGTGCATCTGCAGCCCCGGGAAACACCACATCCTGCTCGACAAATGGCATCTGCTACTGCACGCACGACTATCTAAACGATGCGATCAGACAGCGCGTTAGCGAGATACGGAACTTGATCAGCGGGCAACGGACACAAGGTAAGGCGATTGGCTATCTCAGCGTTCCGATTAGCGGGATTGCGGGCGGAGTTTCGGCAATCAATGCGCTCGTAGCACAAGAGGCCAAGGAACGCATCGAGCAGCAGTGGGGGCCGCGCGACGTATGGATCCTCAACCCGGCCGCACCACAGTTTTCGCTCCCTATGGACGCCAACGGCGCTGACTACATGTGGATGTGGACCCAGATTCTCGAAGGCGAGGAACCTGAAGGTCTTGGCGCGTTCGACTTTGTGTATTTTGCCGGGCCATCTGACTTTGCGCGTCACTTCGGTCTTGATGGTCACGCCGATCTCGAGAAACTCGACACAGCCTACGACAATCTCGTCAAGACAAAACCTGACCTCGCGGCAAAGGTCGATAAGCATTCCTTTCGCAACTACTACGGGTTACGTGGCTCCGTCAGCTTCAGCTACGGATCGCACGACGAGTGGAACATCGTCAAAATCATCAATGCGAAACGGCGCGCATCTGACAGCACGGCCGGTTTTGCAAAGCAGATGGGTGTGTTCTTTGACGGGAAGCCTATAGCGCCGGGCCTTTTTGAGCTTCCGGTTACCGATGGAAACGCCAGAGCCTGCAATACGAATTGAGATAAGCTGTTTCAGGGAGGGCGCGGAATCGGATACCCTGCAAAGCCGGTTTGCATCCGGGGACAGGTCTGATCGCCGCCGCAAAAGATCGTCACATCCTCTACGGCTCTAGGCGTCGTCTTTACAACGCAATCAGGTTGCTCGACAAGGAGAGGCCCTCAGCAGCGCCGCGTGTGCGCGCTGAGAGGCCGGATTGCTATCGTTTCGAACGAGAATCGGACACCGTCGATCGGTTCACCGCCGGCCTACCGACGAGCCTAACCAACTCGGAGATTTTCAGCGGAAAGTTTCCCGGAGCGACCGGTCTTCGGCTCGTAGCTAATTCGGGAGCCCTCCGCCAGGCCGGTGTGGCCCGCCTTTTCAACGGCACTAATGTGCACGAAGATGTCGGGACCTCCGTCGTCTGGTTGGATAAAGCCGTATCCTTTGGTCGGGTTGAACCACTTCACAGTACCAAGTGCCAATGCAGTCTCTCCAAGTTGAAGCCAGTCAATTTAGCCGAGGGCGAAGGCGGACTTCAAGTGTAACGAGCGGCACGAAGCTTTCTCGTTCCAACACGCCGCTATCATAGA
>NZ_JBANBA010000213.1:0-5530 GCF_059803475.1 Bradyrhizobium sp. UFLA05-89
TCGTGAACTAGTCCAAGCGATTGTTCTTGTTCGTTTCATTCGTGCTCGGAAGACAGAACGCCCAAGCTGTGCGAAATAGAGCCTGGCTAGGCGCGAACCTAAGAGAATCGGAGGCCTTATGCTGGAATTCAATATCCCCCCCATATTGCTGGACAACACCACGCGTGCGGACATGACCGTGAGCTGCCGGGATTGCGATTTGATCCCGAAAGTCCCCAACGCGGGGAAGGTCGTCTCTAATGAAGGCACGCCCGTGCAAATCATGCATAACGGTGTGCGCGTGGTTGCGGGTGGCTATTACGGCGACTGGATGACGGGGATCATCGAGAGGCTTCGCGGACATCACGAGCCTCAGGAGGAGGTCATCTTTAATGAAATTTTGAAGCATTTGCCACCCAGCGCTACCATGCTGGAACTCGGTGGCTTCTGGTCTTACTATTCCTTATGGTTTAAGTCACAGCATGGCGACCAACGAAATGCCTATGTCGTCGAACCCGATCCCAACCACATCGCTGTCGGGCGCGCCAATGCGACGTTGAACAATCAGGAGATCACGTTCGTACAGGCTGCCGTTGGCGCCGAACCAGTTTCGGCCATGACCTTCGTCACCGAATCCGCCGGCGAGATTCGAACTTCCCAAATTTCGGTTGACAGCCTGCTGAGCGAGTACCGGATTTCGAAGCTCGATATTCTTCATGTTGACACCCAGGGCGCGGAGACTGCCATCATCAAGTCGTGCGAGGCACTTTTTCGCGGCAACGCCATCCGTTTCGGAATCTTCTCGACGCACAGCCATCACATAAGCGGAGATCCTCTGACCCATCAGCGTTGCCTTTCGATGCTGAAGGATTTCGGCGGCACCATTCTCGCCGAACATGATGTGCACGAAAGCTTCAGCGGCGACGGGCTGATCGCGGCGTATTTCGGCCTCGAGCCGCTTGAATGGAAGGAGCCGCTGATCAGTCGGAACAGGTACTCCACCAGCCTGTTCCGAAACCCGCTTTACGATCTTGCCGCGACTTTGTGACCCGGGTCGCCACACCAGGAGGCCTCTCACCCGCCAGTTGTCGTGCAAAGGGTCAAGAACGGACTTGCCCGCGGCGGCGAGGCAGGGCTCCCTGATGGAATCGTTGCCGGATCGAGTTGCGTGGTGTGTGCGCCCGATCGTCCCGCTGAAACTCAGCTTCGACGTGATCGGCCTAGGCAACGCAATCACTGGCAGCTCATGCGACAGCACCGCCAGCGTGGTGGTTGATCGCGATCATCACCAGGACGCCGGATAAGACGAAACGCAGTAGTTCTCGCCCTCAGGACGCCGCCGACCCACCTAGATCGTCAAGAGTTCCGATAAAAGCGGCATATTCGACGATCGGCGGGAGTATCGTCTTGAAAACCTTGGTGATGTCACTTATGGCTTGGTCGCATGACGTCCGAGGTTCACATGAGTAAGCGCGCACTGGTCACCGGCGGCGCTGGCCAAGACGGCTGGTATCTTATTGAACTGCTGCTGTCGCACGGTTATGAAGTTTTCGCTCATTCGAGGCGCCGGGTAGATCCCAGTATCAACCGGATTTCCTGGCACATCGGCGATCTCACCGACGAGACCTTCCTCAATAACCTGCTGTCCGTATCGAAGCCTGACGAAATCTATAATCTCGCGGCGGTGTCGAGGCCTGCGTTGTCGTGGGATATTCCGATTGAGACTGCGCTTTTGAACAGCTTGGTCCCGCACCGCATCTGCGAATTTATTCGCCGCGAACTGCCGGCAACGCGGCTGTTTCAAGCGTCTTCATCGGAGATCTACGGCGATAGCCAGGCTCAACTCCAAGACGAGCAGACTCGAACCAATCCGAAGTCGCCGTATGGAATCTCGAAGTCCTACGCGCACCAGATCATCGGCGCCTACCGTCAGCAGTACGGGTTGCACTTGTCCTGCGGCATACTTTTCAATCATGAAAGTCCGCGTCGTCCGCTCACCTTCGTCTCGCAGAAGATCGCCCACGCCGCAGCGGCGGCTTCGCTCGGCCTGACCGAGACACGCGAACTGGACGAACGCGGCAGGCCCATTCTATCCGATGGCAAACTATATCTCGGCGACCTCAACGTGCGTCGCGATTTTGGTTTTGCCGGGGATTTCGTCGAAGCGATGCGCCTCATCATGCAAAGCGACACGGCCTCGGATTTTGTCGTTGGAACCGGACATGCGCACTCTATCGCGGAATTCTGCGAAATCGCCTTCAGGATCGGCGGTCTCGACTGGACTAAATTCGTCGAGGTCGATCCGTTGCTGCTGCGCAAGATCGATAGCCACTTTACGCGGGCGGACCCTTCAAGACTTCAGTCCGAACTCGGCTGGCGCCCGAAGGTCGATTTTTCAGCGCTAATCGATATGATGGTACAGGAGAGAATTCGCATCTTGAAGCTCTCGATGGCATCGACCGATGGGGGTCGCTAGCGGACCCGCACGGCGCGGGCACTGCAACCCATCGATGCTTGGATCTTGAGCGGACATTGTAAGAGCTGTCGCATGAACATCGGCTTTGACATTTCCCAGACGGGCTCCGGAAAAGCGGGCTGCGGGTATTTCAGCCACGCGATGATCAAGGCTATGCTCGCAATCGCTCCGCAGCATCTCTACGCGCTCTATCCAAGCTTTGGAGACTTCTTCTTCGACGCCAAAATGCCGCTGTTAAATCCGTATTGCGGCCAACGTGTGAGCTATGGCCCTCGCCACCTGACGCGCGAGACTGCGCGCGCCTTCTGGAACCAGCCTGAACTAGAAACAGCCCTCGAGCATCCTGATATCATCCACGCCAACAATTTTTGGACGCCGGTGCAGATCGCCTCCAGTCGGCTGATCTACACGCTTTACGACATGGGGTTTGCGGCGAATCCCAACTGGACCACTGAGGCCAATCGGATCGGCTGCTTCGACGGCATTTTTCGTTCGTCGGTGGCGGCGGACTGGGTGGTGGCGATCTCGGAATATTCTCGCGAGCATTATCTAAGGCTTTTCCCTCACTTCCCTGGCGATCGCGTGCGCGTCGTCTATCCCTGCTCGCGCTTTGACGATTCTACTCAGCAGGGTTCGCCACCCGCGGCAGTAAAGCGGTTTGGCGCCGGCGAATTCTGGCTGAGCGTCGGCACGATCGAACCGCGCAAGAACCAGCGCCTGCTGGTCCAGGCCTATGCGCGATATCTTGCGGCCGATGGACGCCCAATTCCGCTGGTGTTGGCTGGCGGCAAAGGCTGGCTGATGGAAGATTTTCCGGAATATCTGGCAAAGCTCGGAATTTCCGATCACGTCATCCTAACCGGTTATGTCTCTGACAACGAGTTGATCTGGCTGTATCGCAATTGCTATGCCAACCTTTATCCATCCGTGTTCGAGGGTTTTGGATTGCCGGTGCTGGAGGGCATGCAGTTCGGAGCGCCAACATTGTCCTCGAATGCGACCTCGATGCCCGAGGTGACGGGCGACGCCGCGCTTCTGCTCACGCCGCACAATCCGGAGACCTGGACGCAAGCCATGCTTGACCTCGCGTCTGATCAGGGCAAACGGCATCGACTGGCTCTGGCCGCACGCGCTCGGGCGAAGCACTTCGAATGGGAGAGCAGCGCCGCCTCGATGCTTGCGATTTACGAAGAAGCTATACGCTCGCCGAAGCGGACGAGCATGGACCAAACCACGTCCGATACGGCCCATCCGCTCGTCGAGAATGTAGGCTGATGTCCAAGAACGATAGGATTTTTGTTGCTGGTCACCGCGGAATGGTCGGTTCGGCGATCATGCGCATGCTGCAACATCATGGATATGCAAACATTGTCACACGCACCCGCAACGAACTCGACCTCGTACAGCAGGCCGACGTAAGAACGTTCTTTGCCAAAGAGCGGATCGACCAAGTATATCTGGCCGCAGCTAAGGTCGGCGGCATTCTCGCTAATGATACCTATCCGGCCGAATTCATCTATGAGAACCTGATGGTCGAAGCTAACATCGTCCATGAAGCGTCGCGGGCCGGCGTCAAGAAGTTGTTGTTTCTTGGGTCAAGCTGCATCTATCCACGACTGGCGCCGCAGCCGATGGCGGAAGACATGCTATTAACCGGCGTGCTGGAGCCAACCAACGAGCCCTATGCCATCGCCAAGATCGCCGGCATCAAAATCTGCGAATCCTATAACCGCCAATACGGGACCGACTACCGCAGCGTGATGCCCACCAATCTCTATGGCCCAGGAGACAACTATCACTCCGAGAATAGCCACGTCATTCCTGGCCTGATTCGGCGGTTTCATGAGGCCAAACAAAAGGCGGCTGCAGAAGTTCTGATCTGGGGCACGGGCGCTCCGATGCGGGAATTCCTCTACGTGGACGACATGGCCGAAGCCTGTCTGCACATCATGGAACTGAATGTCGAAACCTATGCGCGCAACACCCAGCCGATGCTATCGCACATCAATGTCGGCACCGGCAATGACATCTCGATACGGGATCTTGCCAAAACCATCGGCGAGATCGTCGGCTATCAGGGACGCATCGCTTTTGACACCACCAAGCCGGACGGCACGCCCCGCAAGCTGATGGATGTGGGGCGCATGAAAAGTCTGGGCTGGCGACCGCAGGTCGGGCTTCGCGACGGGCTTGCCCTCGCCTACGCCGACTTCCTGGCGAGCAAGAGACGCTAAGGATGGCGACGCCAATCGTCACGATCGCGGTCCCGTCGTACAATCAGGGTCGCTTCCTCAAGGACGCGCTGACTTCTATTTTCGACCAAGGTTTACCGGTCGAAGTTTTTGTTGCCGATGCCGGATCGACCGACTGCTCGCTCGATATCATCAAGACATTCGAAAGCCGACTTGCCGGGTGGCGTAGCCACGCCGATCGCGGTCAAGCCGCTGCCATCAACGAAGGGATCGCCACTGGCCGCGCGCCCTATGTCGGCTGGCTAAATAGTGATGATACGCTTGTGAGCGGAGGACTGAAGCGACTGGTGAATGCGTTGGAGCACCAGCCGGGCGCGCCAGCGGCCTATGGCAAGGTGTGGAACTACGTGGAGACCACGCAGGTAAAGCAGCCGGTGTGGGTCGAGCCGTTCAGCGAACGTCGCCTCGCGCTGCGCTGCATTGTCTCGCAGCCGGGAACCTTGGTGAGACGCAGCGCGTGGGAGGCCGTTGGCGGCCTCGATGACGGCCTCCGCATGGCGATCGACTACGATTTGTGGTGGCGTCTGTACAAGAATTTCGCGCCGCTCGAATTCGTCGACGAATACGTCGCGCTCAATCGCGACCACGTCGATACTAAGACCAATACCCAGCGGCTCTTGCACTACCGCGAGGCCATAGCAATCGTCCGCAAATATCATGGCCACGTGCCGCTCAAATGGTGGCTGGCTCAGCCCTATACAGTGTGGCTGAAAGCCATCAACAACGCATTCCAGCGTTCTTGAAACGTAACCCTCCGGTGCAGGCCGCGGGTTAGCTGCGTTTGGCGCGCTTGCCTGCCCATTTTTTGGCGAGGGCCTCAACT
>NZ_JBANBA010000214.1:0-5511 GCF_059803475.1 Bradyrhizobium sp. UFLA05-89
GTTGAGGCCCTCGCCAAAAAATGGGCAGGCAAGCGCGCCAAACGCAGCTAACCCGCGGCCTGCACCGGAGGGTTACGATGATCCGCACCGGGAGCGTTGCGCTTGGCAACCTCACGCTCGATGTCAGCCGTAGCTCCGGCTTCTATCCTGATATCTTCATGGGCTACCCAGAACCATTGCGGCAGTTGCATCAGCAGGGAGTGGTCGAGCGTGAGGCGCGGTTCTTCTGCAGGAATCGCGGCGTCGCACTGCTGGTTCGGAAGGGTAATCCGCTCGGCATTCGCGGGCTGCCTGACGTGATACGTCCAGGTACGCGGATCGCGCTGCCGGATACCGGCGATGTTCGAGCAAAATGCCTTGCTGCCACGGAGACTTTGCTGGGAAAAGCCGCAGCCGATGCTCTCGTCGCAGCAGAGGCGGATTTCTCAGGCCGGCTTGGCATCATGCATCGCGATCTTCCTGAGATGGTCGCCCGCGGTTACGCGGACGTAGCCTTTACATGGCACCATCTAGTTTCTTACTGGGCACGAATATTCCCAGATCACATCGAGTCTGTTGCTATTGCCGGCACCGAGCCATTCTTCACCCAGATCGCCTTCGCTCACGTCAATCACCCGCTGCGCTTCGATGCGGCAAAAGCGTTCGGCGACTTCTTCTTCAGGCAGGCAAGGGACGTTTACCCGCGTTATGATTTTGCGCAGATGAACGAGAATGAGTTTGGAGCACTCCTGGAGCTGGATTGATCTCTGAAATTTCAGGACTCTGAAAGTGGCCCTTTGGCCCGCATGTATGGACCGGCCAGCGTTACAACGTATAGCGCGGTATATCGTTAGTGGCTGGATCTTGATTTGGTTGTGAGTTCCACGCTCGCTCTTGATGCGATTCACGATGAGGAGTGGTAGGTCACCGATTGGTAGTCCCATTTTTTTCGACGACTCGTGCGTTTCATGTCGTTGTCATCCGGGAAGCGCAGGAGATGTATATCCTTGCTCTGGTTACCCAAAAAGGCGGAAGCGGCAAGAGCACGCTGGCGGTCGGAATTGCAGTCGCAGCGATGGTGAACGGGGACCGAGTCGCAATTGTCGAGGCGGATCCACAAGGCACGATTTCAAAATGGAAAGAACGGCGCGGCCATCCCTATCCGCGGGTCGTTCGGGTCTCCGATCCCACCGAAATAGAAGGGGCGCTCGTCAGCCTTGAAGCTGAGGGAATCTCGCTTGCGATCCTCGATACCGCCGCCACGAACAATGCACTGGCCATACGCGCCATCGCGAGGGCCGACCTTTGCCTGATCCCGGTGCGTCCGAGTCTGGCCGACATCGAAGCCGCGATACCGACGTTGATTGCTATTCGTAGGCTCAACCGCCGATTTGCTTTCGTCCTCAATCAGACGCCACCGCGGGGCTGCCGCGTGAGTGAAGCTGCAACGTCGCTCAATTCGCTCGGGGTGCTTGCGCTTCCCTACGTCGGACATCGCAATGACCACCAGGACGCGCTTGGGGCAGGATTAGGCGTGACCGAGTTTGCACAAGAGGGAAGAGCCTCGGAGGAAGTTCGTGAGCTGTGGCGCTGGGTCTTGAAAAAGCTTGTCGAGGGGTCGTTAGATCATGAGCCACACGCAAAAACGGCGGCATGCTAGCCATACGCGCTGTGCGCGACGCTCGCTGGTAGAGCTTACCGCGGCGGCGAGCCGAGCCATTGACGATGGTTTGTTTGTGTTGTCCAGCGGGACTGCTGCTTCCAATCCGCGATCGGAGCACACAGGCGAGAAGACGTCTGATCAAACAATCCTTGCAAGGCAAGCGATGGCTCCGAATCCCGTTGCGGTGCTTGAATCTCGGAATGCGGCGGCGCCGCGCAAGGACGAACTCCTAGATTCCGACATTACCAACGAGATGATGGTGGAGATTGCCAAGGACTATCAAAACGGAGCTTTTGAAAACATCAAAGCCAGCCTGAATGCTGCGTTGGACCATGCAAAGAACCTCGTGGAGACACGGGTGGAAGACGAAGCCGAGTCGAAAGACATCGGCAGCTCCACTCTTGAAGGCAATTTTCTGATCGTTCGCAAAGAAACCACAACGGAGTTCTGCGCGGATGCGCCCGAGCTGGTTGTGCAGAAGGAACCATCCGAAGGCGCGAGGCAGCCGCAACTGCGATACATGCGGCGGCTCACAGACGAGGCGGTCAGATTGCTGGACGATCTTCAGAGCGGCAAGCTGGAGAATCAGGCGAACTTCATCCTGAGCGAATGCTTCAGAGAAGCCGCCAGCGCGTTCTCTATGATCAATCAGCAACTCAAGCGCGACGGCTATGCCGGGAGTATTGACCCATCAATCTTCATCTGGCTTGCCAATATCACCGAACCAGAGACGCGCGACACCGGGACCATGCGGCTTGAGATCGTACCCAACCACCGAGGGCGTCCGAGCACGTATGCGCGCCAGGTCGCTCAATTCATCTGGCATCTTGTCGAGGGGCAGGGCTGCCGGCGACAGGCGGCATATCGGGGGGCGCTCACGAAGTTCACCATAAGCGCGAGTTTCGCCGAGACGGCCTATGCCTTTTGGGAGCCGATCTTCAAACGGGCAGGACCGCACGTGAAGATGCTGACCCGCATTTCAGATCCAGAAATGTAAAGCTAAACAGCTGGCCATTTGGCGTCCGATTTAACTGAGGCCGAGGCCCCCTTGTCCGAGCTTCTTCGAAAGCCGGGCGCCGCATCAGGTTTGAAGCCTCACCGGCACTCACCTTGCTAGACCTGCGGACCTTACCTGCTCGCGTCCGCATTTTCGAAACCTCCTTGGACCCCTTCCCTGGTCACCCAGAGCCGTTCGGCGGATGCGCATGGCGGTCTGGCCATCCGTTGATGCGCCGACGGCTGATGTCACCCAGCGCGCTCTCCAGAAGTTGGGCTCTCCTTGTGGTTCAGCCCTCGTGCTTGATCTTGAGGGCTAAGCGGAAATATTCCGCTCGGTCAGAGTATTACCGGTTTGAACCGACTCCGACATTGCGCTTGCCTTGTTTGCACAGAGACGCACAAGCGCCTTCCCGAACATCCTGCCACCTATTTCATGGTATACGCCCCCCACTCGTGATTGCAGCCGTTAAACATGTTTGGCATGCCGCTGGGCGGGAAGTTACCGATGGGCATCCATTTCCCGCTTCCGCTCATGTCGGCGAATTTGCCCGTGCCGTGAACGACACGGTACGTCCCCTCGGCCTTGGCAGGATCTCCCTTCCGGGAATACACGACAAAGTACTTGTCGCCGGCCGCGTCCACGAACTCGCAACTGCCGTTTTCGTCGTGCTGGCCGCTGACGTCCGAAAATGCCCCTAGGCACTGCCCTGACATCATGTGAAATGGGGTCCCTTCCGTTCCAGGCGACGTACCGATAACGGCATACGACCCAGCCACCATTCCGTCAGCGTGCTGAATGAGGTGGGCTGGTCCCGTATAGCAGGTCTGCTGATCGACCTTAACCTCAGCAGCAATCAATTGCGTTGAAAGGGCCGAGGCCAATAACGCGGCTGAAAATATGAGTTTCGTACGTGACATGGGTTTCTCCTCCCAGTTACGACTTGCGCGTCGCTGATCGCGTGCAGAATGCGGGTACCGTGAAATTACTCTGCCCTTCTGATCTTCAATGTGCTCGGCAGAGAAGAAAATATTGGAGCTCACCACCGTACATTCTTTGACGTAGATCAACGCCGGCGCTTTCTGGCTTTTCGGGTACTGGCCGATTCCGTTGAAAAAGGCCGCGGTTGCGACTCAGAGATACCAGTGATTAATCGGCCCGACGCAGACCTTCGCAAGGTGAGCTCTTATGCCGATTTTCGGGGGTATAGCGGACTCGTTATGCTCGGCACGAGCTTTTGCGAGTCTGACCCAACTGCGACATTCTGGTTACGGATCGCTGGCAAGAAGTCGAGCGAAGGCAATGTTTGGCGAAGAAGCCAACAGCTAGGCCCCCCAAAGGAAATCACCTAGGCGCTCGGTAGCGTTCGGGCTCAGTACAGTAAATGTACCATGTGTGATAGATATGCCGTCATCTACTGAGGCTCCGGCGGGCACTCTGGGCAATCATTATCCATTAAGAACCGATGAGATCGGACGACGGACCGCGGGACAGGTGAAGCGTGCTGTTCTGCGCCACAATGAGCCAATCCAGCTAGAACTGGACAATACCGGGAAGAGGAACGATGTCCGACCAGAGCAGCCACTCATTCGGTGTCGCCGTTCTCGGAGCCGGCGCAATGGGATCCTTATTCGGGGGCAGTCTCTTCGAGGCCGGAGCAGATGTCACCCTAATCGACCTCGATGCCGCTCATGTCGAATCGATTCGCAAGAACGGCCTCAACCTCAAGACGGATGCAGGCGAGCGCCGCATTCACGTCCCGGTTCTGTTTCCCTCCGAGGTGAATGCCGTCTACGACCTCGTCATCGTCTTCACGAAGGCGATGCACACGAAGCAGGCACTAACCGCCATACGTAGCTCGATCGGCCCAAACACGGCGCTCTTGAGCCTGCAAAACGGGCTCGATAACAAGCTTGTTCTCACCGAGTTCGCCGATCCTCGAAATGTGCTGATCGGCATCACAACCTACCCCGCCGATATTAGGGGGCCGGGCAGCGTCGAATCTCACGGTCGCGGCGTTGCTCGGCTCGCGGCGGCAGGCGAACCTGCCTCGCCGACGCTGGACCTCCTTCCCGATCTCTTCGCGCGGAGCGGGCTCAATGCGGTAATCGATCCACATGCCGAAACGGCGATCTGGGAGAAGGTCGCGTTCAACGCCGCTTTGAACGGCCTTTGCGCAGTCACCGGATCAGCGGTGGGTCAAATCGGCGCGCACACGGAAACGCGGGCGTTGGCTTTTCAGATTGTCTCGGAGGTTTGTAGTACGGCGATCGCCTGCGGCTTTGCCGTTGAGCAGCAGCATGTGGAAGAGATGTTGGCCGATGCGCTCGCACACCACATCCATCATAAGCCTTCCATGCTTCAAGATGTTATTGCAGGTAGACCCACCGAGATCGAGGCGATATGCGGCGCGGTGGTCCGCCATGCAGACGAGCGTGGCGTAGCAACCCCTGTTACCCGAACAATCCTGGGGCTCGTACGGCATATCGACTGGCGTGCAGCCACTGCGCGAAGATCGCCAGACCAGTCCAGCGGTGATCGTTCAGAACGATAGTTAGACTATTAGCGCGGCACCGAATTCAGTCGGTTCAGCGGCAAGCGCATTGTGCGAGGCATGTCACCGGACCTGATGTTGGGTCCAATTTGGGTCCACGGACCATAACTATATAGCGCGATCGTCGGCAACGATGGGCAATGCTTATTTAAGTACTTTCAATTGGTTAGATCGGCTAAGTCCTTGATCTAAAAAGCGTGTCCGGACTCCTAGGCACTCCGGACCTCGTGCTCTCTTCAGAGTAACCCTCCGGTGCAGGCCGCGGGTTAGCTGCGTTTGGCGCGCTTGCCTGCCCATTTTTTGGCGAGGGCCTCAACT
>NZ_JBANBA010000215.1:0-5321 GCF_059803475.1 Bradyrhizobium sp. UFLA05-89
ATCCCTCACCGCCGACCAGTCGCTCCTCGATGCAGCGGCGCAAAACGCTTTCGAACACGCGACGGAACAGATCGCTCCGGTATCTCTGAGTCGCAACCGCGGCCTTTTTCAACGGAATCGGCCAACAGGCGACATTCGCAGCCGGAGAGGAGCGCCGATGAGGGGTCTCGTCCCGGCACAGGTGGTGCAACGGCGCGCTGTCCAACTGAGCGCCAATTTATTCTCTGGACGAATACCCTCCAGACGGTGTCAAGTCAGACATCCCCGGCCAAGGCTCTGCCCGTAGGCGTCGGTGGCTGAGAGATCAGTCGTGCTCCTGCCTGCTGTATCGGAGGGAGCAATGCATGTCCGGTCGTTCGGAGTCTGACGCACATCGTCAACTTGTTCTTTGGTCGATCTCCGCGATCGTCCTCAAGATTTCCTTACGATGCCGCCGCATCGCCTCAAGACTAGACCGGATTCCATTGAGGAGTACTTCCGCCAACTGAACGTCGTAACCGAAGCGACGACGTGTTTCGATTTCCACGATTAGCCTGGAAGCGGCAAGTTCGGCGCTGGCGATGTGGGCGTCTGCTCCGGCGAGCCGCTGCAGCTCCGCTTGCCGATCCATCTTCATCGGCCGTCCTATCATCAGCTGTCGAGACCTCGCCAGTACCCAGCAGGATCGCTCCACAATCTCTGCCGTTTTCTCGAGACTTCGGCCGGCACGCTTAACGCAGCTTACCGCAATTTCAAGCGCGGGATCGGTTCGCATGGCCCATCCTTGCTGCCGCACGCGGTGGGCAGGTGTTCGGTTGCGGAGCTTATCTCAAAGCCCGTCGGGACAAGTTCCACCTTCCAACCGGGATTGCGGGGTGCTCAATTCAATCGTCCGCTTCACGGCCGGAAGGTTCAATCGACTTCAGCAGGGCACGACGAACGCTGTCGGCATGTTCGCGGTACTCCCTGGAACGCGCCTTGTGCGTATTTGCCTCGTCCGTCCACCCGCTGTTATGCGCCTCCTCTGCCAGACGTTGGAGCAGTTCGGCGCGTTCCTCAATGATGCGCAATCCGACTCGCAATGCTTCATCGACTCGACTCTCCTGCTGCTCGGCGAGCACGTCGGCATTATAGGCGTGTCCGACCTGACAGCGAAAGCGCAATGGACTAACCAGCTTGAGCTTCGAGAGGACCCCGCCGCAATCCGGGCAAGTGAGCTCAGTGGCATCGGCGATTTCGCGGATCAGTTCGGCGCCGATTCCTTCGCCGGCGGCGATTTGAACCTCGAGCAGGAGATCGGCGGGAATTGATACCGATAAACCTGGAGGCGCACGAACCAGATCTGGAAGCAACTTGCCGATCTGCGCAGCCGGAACGCAGAAATCGACAGTCGTTGATTTCGTGGCTCGGATCGGCATTTCATCGGCATTGGCTTCCGCAGGGTCTTGCACCAACGCGAGGCCGGCACACCGTTTGATAGCGCTGAGGCCAGCAGAGCCGTCGGAAAGCAGCCCGCTCAACACGATCCCGATCGCGCGTGGCCCGTAGTTCAGTGCCGCCGAGCGGAAGAGCGGATCAATTGCAGGCCGTGCGAGGTTTTCACGCGGGCCACGTCCTAGGATCATATGACCGTCAACGAGCATCAGATGATGGTCGGGTACAGCCAAATAGACGTGACCGTTTTCGAAGCGCATACCGTTTTGAGCCTGGCGCACAGGCAGCTTGCCGGCAGCTCTGGCTACGCTCTTGAGAATGCCAGCGCCCTGGGCTGGCATGTGCAGAACAATGAACACAGCCGCAGGCAGGTCGACCGGCAGTCGGCTTAATATTTCTCCCAGCGGTCCGGTGGCTCCAGTCGAGCCTCCGATGACCACGACGTTTCGGTTGGCCATGGAACCATCCCGCATTCTAGCTGCAAGTCAACGTTCCGGGTCGTCGGTGGTTCGTTCGGTTGATGAGCAGCGTCTTCGGCCTGCAGTATCGGACGGTAAGTCGCCTTCGGGTCAACACCGGTAATACTCTGACCGAGCGGAATATTTCCGCTTAGCCCTCAAGATCGGACATCTGCGAGTTAATGAGCACACGCCCCAGCAGATTTCCCATTTCGATCAGCATTTGGATATTGCGACCAAGCGCCCAGCAGGTCCGCCATCGGAAGCTCATATCGCTTGATGGGGAGGGGGTGAGTCAATTTGACTCACACAAGCTCCTTGCGAAAATGCGAGATGAACGAGCCTGATACTCTCCTCATTCCAGCGAGGAGCTCTCGCGTGACCGATCTTACTTACAATCTGAACGGCGGTTTCAAGCCGACAACGAAGAGGTTTGCTGACCTCAGTGGACCGGACTTTTTCCCGACGCCGGCTTGGGCGACGTTCGCAATGATCGATAATGAAAAGTTCGACGGCGAAATTTGGGAGTGCGCGTGCGGTGATGGCAGCATGTCCCGTGTTCTGGAACAGACTGGCCAATCCGTTCGCAGTTCTGATTTGTATGATCGTGGCTACGGGGAGGCCGGCATTGACTTTCTTCATGCAGAGCAGACGGCCGACAACATCGTGACCAACCCGCCCTATAATTGCGCCGAGGGTTTTGTCGCGAGCGGCATCAAGCTGGCGAAGCGAAAGTTCGCCCTTCTCCTGCGTTTGGCCTTCCTAGAGGGCGCGAACAGAGCGAACACGATCTTTTCCAGAACGCCACCCGCCCGTGTCTGGGTCTACAGTGAGCGCATTACCTTTTACCCAAGCGGTGTCGAGCGGAAAGGCGGTGGGACAACTGCCTATGCCTGGTATGTGTGGGACAAAGAGGCGGAGGGGTCGTCGCCTAAACTGGGTTGGCTAGACGGCTACAAAGCAAGGTATGCTCAGCCGCGCCGCTCCGAATAAGATCAAGCACGAGGGCAGAACCACGAGGTGAGCCCAACTTCCGGAAAGCGCGGTGACATCAGCCGCAGACGCATGAACTCATCAAACGCGGGTCGGTGTAAGCGAGGTGTTTCACCGGAGCCCAACCGGCCGCGCCAGAGGCCCCGATCGAGGCAGGAGCGGTCTTGGCCTCGACGCGCAGCGGCAGGCCGCTCGGAGAGATATGGTCGCGCTCCAAGAGAGTGCCGAAAATTCGCTGCAGAACCGAAAATTCGCTGCAGAACTAGGTTATGAAAAAAGGGGTCAAATCGACGGACAGCACCTGCGCTTGCCTTCGAGCACCGCTTATGAGGCCGTCGCGCTGGGTGTCACTCGACCTCGACGATCATCTCGACTTCGACAGCGTTGTTGAACGGAAGCCCCAGCCGTCGCAAGGGCAGAGCGGCTGTGCTTTCCTGCCTCTTCACCGGATACCTCCGCCATTAAATCGGAAAATCCGTTTATACCTTGGCTAGTCACCAAGATCGTCAGCGGAGTGACCATCCCAAAGACTTTTGCGGCGCGCTTCACATGATCTAGGCTTTTTCGCTAACATGATAAGCCCACCCGTCTTTCACCAGATCGATAGTCCCACCCCCGCTCCCCAAGCTGCGGACGACGTTTAATTTCATCATTCCCCCGCCCGAAGAGCCACGTCCCCGATTGGCGCTCTCTTGATAACACCGGCTCGACGATCGATCTTCTGCGAACAGGAACAAACACAGTGCCGGAGAAGTTGAAACTCAATGGGAGCTGTGAAGCAAATCCGGAAACAGGCTGTCGTGGCCGAACGGGTGGCCGCCCGAACGGCTGACGCCTTTGTAGCCGACCAGATGAAGACATTGGCCGACGCATTCCGGGCTCAGGCTGACACCATTAAGAAAAACAAGAAAAAGAAGAAAAAATGAGCTTTACTGTCAAAGGCAGGTGCAAGCACGGCGAGCTGGCTCATCGCAGGAGTACGCCCGAAGCGGCACTCAAGAAAGCCTGGGAGCTCGCTAAAACAGGCTGCTACGATGTGCACATTGTAACCCCGGAAGGTCGAGACTACGCCGCTCCGGAGTTCGGCGACCTCCCTCGATCGCCTAGCGCGCGGCGACCCAGTCAACGTACCTTGGCCCATTGAAGTTGGTACGTGGCTCGAGCTACATGAGAGGGAATGTATGTGCGGCTGCTGAAAGACGTCGGCCCCTAGCAGCCCGCTGGCCTCCGACGCCCCACCCCGATATTGGCCTGCGGTAGCTGAACGCACGCGATGCCCGCGCCCTGCAGATCGAAGTTAGCCAAAGGCTCCCGAGCTGAACGTTCGCTTTTGAATAGTGAGGGCCAAGTCGGCCGGTTGTCCCCAACTGTTAGCTCATCCTGGGTGCGGCCAGCATCATGCCGATCAGATAAACCCCGGCGAGGCTCAGCCCTACGATGCGGGCAGCATTTCGGCTTTTCGTTAGGTAAGGCCGCAAGCGCCGATAGGTTGCAAATTGGTCTGGTGCTGCAGCCGCGCCTGAACTTTACCGCCACCACCCCGCCTGCACCGCCAGCGGCGACGCTCCCGCAGAGAAGCAGTGATCGACGTCGTTCCGCCGGACGCGGGGGTGGAGCAAAAACCAGAAGCGCGCCTATGTCATCCCGACAATCGGCCCACTCATGGATGCGAGGGATTGGGGCGACGAGATGCTGAGGCTCGAATTGAAACGACCTGCTGACCGGCGGTTTCGAGCTGTCGCTGACCGATTTCACCGAAGACGAGCTTTCTAAGCTATCGGTCGGCGTGGCTGAATTGGAAGCGATGGCGGAATCGCCCGGGTTCTTTCTCTATGGCGAGCGGTGGGAGATCGTCGAGCGCGCCATCGCTGGGGCTACTAAGCCGCGCGACCCAGACAATCCCAATCGATCCCGCAAAGCAATGCACTCGCCGCGATCTGAGCCGAATATCTAGCGCGACCCTGATCCGGGCTACGCAACGGCCGCTGTGCAAATAATCGCGAGCGCGGCGAAATTAACGACGGCCACGTTCCGCCGCACGCATTGCAACAAGAAAGCCTACGCGCTTCTCGCCGGTGCGGTGAGCGCCAGCGCCGCCACGGCATCCGCTATTTCAGGCGTATTTGCATAGGTAGCCATGTGACCGGCATCCTCGACCAGATGTAGCAGAGAGCGGGGCAACGCCTCGTGCAGGCGGCGCGACTGGTCGGCCTCGATGAGCCGATCACCCTTTCCATGCACGATCCTGACGGGACACCGGATGCCCCGGTATTGAAGCTGCAACTGCGAGGCAGCTGGAATAAGGAATGCACTCTCCTCAGCGGCCGCCCTCAACTGCTTGGGCCGGAGAGACAACGAGATTGGAAATTCGTTTTTGAATTCCGGCGGAATGGCACGCGGTGCGAAAAGCAAGCTCGTCAGTTTCGGCATAATGGCCCACGATAGCATGGGCGAGAT
>NZ_JBANBA010000216.1:0-5252 GCF_059803475.1 Bradyrhizobium sp. UFLA05-89
TCTTGCACAATCGAATACTTACTCACGTCAAAATCACAGCGACAGATCAATCGCTTCCGAATTCTTCACGAGCGACTATTTGGTGCTCTCGCGGGGTGGGCAAAGCGAAGCGTGCCCACCTCTCTCTCACAAATCCTGGAGAGACGGTGGGCACGGCGCTTCGCGCCTTTGCCCACCCTACGCACCCCGCGCCTACTTCACCTCCGCGAGCGCGGCGAGGATGCGGGCCCAGGAGCGAATGCCCTTCTGGAAGCTCCGCAAATCGTACTTTTCATTCGGCGAATGGATGTTGTCGTCATCCAGGCCGAAGCCGACGAGCAGCGAGTCCAGCCCAAGCGTGCGCTTGAAGTCGGCGACGATCGGGATCGAGGCGCCCGAGCCCATCAGCACGGTCTCCTTGCCCCACTCCTCCGTCAGTGCCTTCTTGGCGGCAGCGAGCGGCTTCATGTTCCAGTCGAGCGCGATCGCGGGCGCGGCGGAATGGTCGCCGAATTCGACCTTGCAGTCGCCCGGAATGCGCGCCGACACGTAGTCCCGGAAGGCCTTGCGGATTCTCGCCGGATCCTGCCCCTCGACCAGGCGGAACGAGACCTTTGCAGAGGCATGCGACGGGATCACCGTCTTGGAGCCTTCGCCGATGTAGCCGCCCCAGATGCCGTTGACGTCGCAGGTCGGGCGCGAGGAGGCCTGCTCGATCAGCAGCCGCCCCTTCTCGCCGGCCGGGATCGACAGACCGATCGGCTTGAGGAACGTCTCCGGCGTCAGATTGAGCTTCTTCCACTGCTCCAGGACATCCGCAGGCAAGTCCTTCACCCCGTCATAGAAGCCGGGAATGGTGATGCGGCCGTCATCGTCGAACAGCCCGCCGAGGATCTTGGTGAGCACGCGGATCGGGTTCATCGCCGCGCCACCGAACACGCCGGAATGCAGGTCGCGGTTGGCGGCCGTGATCTTCACCTCTTCATAGAGCAGGCCGCGGAGCGACGTCGTGATCGCCGGCGTGTTCCGATCCCACATGCCCGTGTCGCAGACCAGCACATAGTCGGCCTTGAACTCGTCCTTGTTGGCTTCGATGAACGGCACGAAGTTTTTCGAGCCCACCTCCTCCTCGCCTTCGATCAGGAAAGTGACGTCGATCGGCAGCGAGCCCGTCACCGTCTTCCAGGCGCGGCAGGCCTCGACGAAGGTCATCACCTGTCCCTTGTCGTCCTCGGCGCCACGAGCGACGATGATCTTGCGGCCGTCGGCATGATCGGTGACGACGGGCTCGAACGGCGGGCGGTGCCAGAGATCGAGCGGATCGACCGGCTGCACGTCGTAGTGCCCGTAGAACAGCACGTGCGGACGTCCGCTCGCCTTGCTCTTGCCGACGACGGCGGGATGCCCGGCGGTCGGCCTGATTTCGGTTGCAACGCCGAGGCTTGCGATGTCCTTGGCGAGATGCTCGGCCGCCGCCTTGCAATCATTGGCAAAGGCCGGATCGGCCGAGATCGACTTGATCCGCAGCAGCGCGAACAGGCGCGTCAGGCTGTTGTCGAAATCCTTGTCGATGTGATCGAGCACGGACTGGAGCTGTGCATTGGACATTGTTCTCGTTCCTGACTTGCGGTGGTTTTCAAGACGCTGCTGCTTTTAGCTCCGCCGCGGCTTTCGGGCCAGACGCATCTGGCGGATGCCTGATGTGCCAGACCAACGCGCCCGCGAGAACGACGGTGCCTACGAGGTTGTTACCTAAGGCCTGCAGGACCAGGGGAAACAACGGCAGCGACAGCAGCAAGAAAATGCCTGCGACAGCCAGCGCGATCCAGGTTCCCAGCCTCACGCCCGCACGCACGTCGAAAGCAGCGCGGTGCATCAGCACCGTCATCGGAATGGTACCAGGTCTTGAGCTCAGTGACGTTGTGGTCGAAGCCGCGGATCGGCGCCGGCACCACGAACAGAAAGATGCCGGTGCAGGCGATCGTGCTCACGACGGCCGCCCACTGCGGGCGCCACACCAGATAAGGCAGCACCGCAACCGGAAACACCTTGATGGCGGTGGCGAGCGCGAACATGAAGCCGGCGAGCCAGAACCGCTGGTGCTGGAGGCTCCAGAAGCCGTAGAGCATCATCGCCAGCAGGAGCACGTTCGGCTGGCCGAGGTCGAACATGTCAAACACGAAGGTGATGGTGACGAAGGCGGGCAGCGCCTCCAGCCAGCGGCCGGGTGTGAGTCCCGAGCCGGTCATGGCATTCGAG
Organism: Bradyrhizobium sp. UFLA05-89; assembly: GCF_059803475.1. Lineage (NCBI taxonomy): Bacteria > Pseudomonadati > Pseudomonadota > Alphaproteobacteria > Hyphomicrobiales > Nitrobacteraceae > Bradyrhizobium > Bradyrhizobium sp. UFLA05-89. Next base: position 2,239 of record NZ_JBANBA010000216.1, read on the forward strand.
AGAATCCCTCCGCGCAAACGAGGCGAGGAGACCTACGGCTACACGGAAAGCCCCTTGACGAGAGCCCGTGACTGCCTACCGGCGCAGCAATCCGCCGAGTGCGCCACGCACCAGAGCGCGGCCGACCGAACCGCCGAGCTGGCCACCGACCGACTTGCCGAGATCGGCGACGACGCCGCCGACCACCTGATTTGTGACCGTGCGCGTCACGTCGCGCACGACGCGCTGACCGGTGGTGAGCCGGCCGCGGCCGGTGTTGGTGCCGAAGATGGTGCCGACGATCGAGCCGATCTGGCCGAGGATGCCGCCTCCGTTCGCCGAGCCCTCGGCGGTCGCCGCGGTACCGGCGATGCGCTTTTGCAGAATCTCATAGGCGGATTCGGAATCGATCGCGGTGTCGTATTTGCCCTTCACCGGGCTTGCATCCATGATCGCCTTGCGTTCCTCCGGCGTGATCGGTCCGATCCGAGCCGAGGGCGGACGGATCATCACGCGCTCGACCATCGACGGCGTGCCGTTGCCTTCGAGGAAGGACACCAGCGCCTCGCCCTTGCCGAGCTCCATGATCACCTTGGCGGTGTCGAGTTTCGGATTGGGCCGGAAGGTCTGTGCGGCGGCCGCGACCGCCTTCTGGTCGCGCGGGGTGAAGGCGCGCAGCGCGTGCTGCACGCGGTTGCCGAGCTGCCCCAGCACCCGGTCGGGTACGTCGATCGGGTTTTGCGTGACGAAGTAGACGCCGACACCTTTGGAGCGGATCAGGCGAACCACCTGCTCGATCTTGTCCATCAGCGCCTTGGGCGCGTCGTTGAACAGAAGGTGCGCCTCGTCGAAGAAGAACACCAGCTTCGGCTTGGGCAGATCACCCGCCTCGGGCAGCTCCTCGAACAGCTCCGACAGCATCCACAGCAGGAATGTCGCATAAAGTCGCGGGCTCTGGAGCAGCTTGTCGGCGACCAGGATGTTGATCATGCCGCGGCCGTCGCGATCGGTCTTCATGAAGTCCTTCAGCGTCAGCGCCGGCTCGCCGAAGAATTTGGTGCCGCCCTGGTTCTCCAGCACCAGGAGCTGGCGCTGGATGGTCCCGACGGTTGCCTTGGTGACGTTGCCGAAACCTTGGGCAGCTTTCCGGATCGGCGCCAGCGGATCTTCTCCGGCATCCGGCCCCTTCTTGCTGGTGTCGGGCACGATGGCGTCGAGCAGCGCCCGCAGGTCCTTCATGTCGATCAAGGTCAGGCCGTTGTCGTCTGCGACACGGAAGGCGACGTTGAGCACGCCCTCCTGCACGTCATTGAGGTCCAGCATGCGCGCCAAGAGAAGCGGGCCCATCTCGGTGACGGTCGCGCGTACCGGATGGCCTTGCTCGCCGAATACGTCCCAGAACACCGTCGAGAACTGGTCGGGCTGGAACGTCAGCCCCATGTCAGCTGCGCGCTTGACGATGAAATCCTTGGCCTCTCCCACTTCGGAGATGCCCGAAAGGTCGCCTTTGATATCGGCGGCGAAGACCGGCACGCCAGCACGCGCAAATCCTTCTGCCATCACTTGCAACGACACCGTCTTGCCGGTTCCGGTTGCACCGGTGACGAGGCCATGGCGGTTGGCGAGCGCAAGCGTCAGCCAGGCGGTCTCGCCTCCCTTGCCGACGAAGATCTTGTCGCTGGTATCGCCGGGATTGGTGTCTTGTGTCGCCATTACTGTTTGCCTTGGTGGGGAATGCGAACTTTAGGTTCCGCAGTTTAACGTATGTTGGGTGCCGATTGAACGGGTCAACGCATCTCGTGAGGCACGCATATGCGACATCGTGAGAGATGAGGCGTGTGTCTCTTCGCAAAAGTCGAAATGATCGGTTCGCACCGCGGCAATTTTTCGCGAATTCCATCCTTCGCTCTTGCATCGCTGCAACACTCGCCGCGCGATTCGTCACCGCTCATGCGTTCGTCGCTTGTAATTCTTAACGCGCCGGCCCAAGATCATTTTCAGAAGCAAGACTCCGGACTTGAACCGGCTGAGGGGCAGGCGCATGGACGAGCTGATCGGGCGGCTGGCGACAAACGCCAGCATCGATAGTGCTGTCGCTGAAAAGTCGATCGGCATTATCCTGGGCTTCCTTCGCAACGAAGGCCCTTCCGACGGCGTCCAGGCTCTGATCGACCAAATTCCCGGTGCCGAAGCCGCGATTGCCGCGTCGCAAAGCGGCGGCGGCCTATCTCGCCTGATGGGCGGCGGCCTGATGGCCGTCGGTACCCGGCTGATGGGCCTTGGGCTCGGCATGTCCGACATTCAAAAGATCGCCCGTGAACTTTTTCGCTTCGGTCGAGACAAAATCGGAGCGGATCAGATGGGCAAAATCATTGCGGGGACGCCGGGCCTCAGCCAGTTCGCCTGAGGCTTTCGCATTTCATATTGAGTATCATGACATATCCCATCTCCGAGATTGAGGGCCTGTCGGCCTTCGCCGCCAGCAAGCTGAAGGCGCAGGGCATCCGCACCACCGTCGCGCTGCTCGAAGCTGCCAGCACTTTGAAGGGCCGCAAGGCGCTGTCAGCCAGGACCGGCATCAGCGAGCAGCAGCTCCTGGAATGGGCCAACGTGTCCGACTACATGCGCATTCCCGGCATGGGCAAAGCCAAGGTCAACCTCGTCCGCGCCGCCGGCGTCACCACTGTCCGCGAGCTCGCCTATCGCAACCCGTCGCGGCTGGCGCAGAACATGCGCGAGGTGAACGAGAAGCGGAAGCTGGTCCGTGTGATGCCGTCGGAGAAGTCCGTCGGCGAGCTCATCGCCAAGGCCCGCAAGCTGCCGCCGAAGATTACGTATTAGGCGGACGTCGCTCATTGCACCTTCGCGAAGCGCGAAGGATTGTGTGTCCGATCCATCGCAGTCATTCCCCGCGAAGGCGGGGAATCCAGTACGCTGCGGCTTCTCCGTATCCCACCGCTGTCTCTGGAATACTTGTATGGGCTTGGTCAAGGATGAGTGGTTGTTAGATCATTTCAGATCATCTCCTTGTTCGA
>NZ_JBANBA010000217.1:0-5079 GCF_059803475.1 Bradyrhizobium sp. UFLA05-89
TAACTTCTGCGATATTCGAGGCGACCTCATTTGTACCGATTGCAGCCTGCTGCACGTTCCGGGCGATCTCCTGATTGGCGGCGCCTTGCTCTTCCACGGCCGAGGCAATGGCCGAAGAGATTTCCGAGATGCGGCGGATAACGCCACTTACTTCCTTGATGCTGGCGACCGACTCTTGCGTCGACGACTGGATCCCGGTGATTTGTTCGCCGATCTCCTTGGTTGCCTTGGCGGTCTGCTCCGCCAGTATTTTCACCTCGGAGGCGACGACCGCAAAACCGCGGCCGGCATCTCCGGCGCGTGCTGCTTCGATTGTCGCATTCAAGGCAAGAAGATTGGTTTGACCCGCGATGGTGTTGATGAGTTCGATGACATTACCAATCTTGCCGGCGGCATGGGAGAGCGACAACACACGCTCGTCAGCGTTCTGGGCCTGTCGTACGGCTTCACCGGCAATACGCGCTGATTCCTGAACCTGCCGGCTAATCTCGTTCACTGAAGCTGACATTTCTTCCGTGGCCGACGCGACAGTTTGAACATTAGCGGAGGCCTGTTCGGAGGCCGATGCGACGGCGATCGACAGCCGCTCGGTCGATTCCGCCGTCCTGGTCAGTGAGCCCGCGGATGCTTCCAGCTCCGTGGACGCAGAGGAAACGGTGTCGACAATTTCTCCGATTGCACCTTCGAATGCATCGGCAACCTGGCGCAGGTCGGCCTTTCGTTGCTCGGCGACGATCCGATCCTGGTCCACTTTTGCCGCGGCCTCCGCCTTCGCCTTCTCAGCCGCCTTCACTTTAAACCGTTCGACCGCACTGGCGATTTCGCCGATTTCGTCCTTGCGCCCAAGACCGGAGAGCACAACATCGAAATTGCCTTCGGCCAAGTCCAACATCGAGGCCGTCAGCTCCCGAATCGGCTTACTGATGCTGCGCGACGTAAGCACTGAGAGGGCTACACCAAGGAGCATACTAAGGGCGCCAAGAACCAGGGCAATCGTCACACCCAATTGAAGCTCGTCTTCGGCCTTCGAGACAGTCTCTTTCGAAGCCTTCTCGTAATCGTTTGCGAGCGGCTCTGCGAGCTCGTCAACGTGGCGTCCAGCCGCGAGTGCAGAACTTACGGCGGATTTCGCTTCGGCGGTATCGAGGGCACCGTTTCTTCCTCTGTAGTCTTTCAGGCCAAGCGCCTTCGCTGCATCGTCCGCGACAGCTGATTTCAAGTCCCTAACTCTGGCCAGGCGACCCACGTTTTTGGTGTCGGCAGCGAGCTCATCGAGCTGCGCAAAGGCCCTCTTGTAGCCCTCTGCCGCCTTCGCCCAATGCGATTGATCGTCAGTTGCCAAGGCGATCCACGCATGCATCCGACCTTCAAACACATACTTTTCGATGCGCTCGTCTTCGACCACATGATTCTTTTGACGAACAACAGTTGCCAACGAACTGCTCGCGCTCCGGGACGCATTGACCGAGTAACCGCCGATTGCGGCGGTCATCATAAGCAGCAATCCGAAACCGATCATGAGCCGAGCGGCGATTTTGATGTTTGCAAGCACTGCTATGACTTTCCAATATTGAGAGATAGTCCTGCTTCGAATGTTCTTGTGTAGCGAGCTGACGGTCCGGCAGGAACGTCGGCTAGAGCCTGGAAGATTTGAGTTTTGCGAGTTCGAGGTCTTGCTCAATCAGATTGAGAGCAGCTTCCAGTTTGGCCCTCGCTGAAGCGTCGCCAATCTTTTGTATCACCGCTCGCATCTGATGATGGTTCTGCTCGAGCGTGGCGATCGCGTGATCGATCGTAAGCTTGGCATTCGCTTGAACGCTTTCGAGCCGTTGATCTGTGCGTCTATCGGGATCGCATGCCATCGGCACCCGCAACTGCACGATCCGCGCGCCGCGCTTGCCGGTAACGTTTATTCGTGTCGGCCCACGATCGACCTGCACCGGTGCATCCGGCCGGCGAAACTCAACAACATTGAGCATTTCTCACCTCGATGAAACTGCGTCCGCAGTTCTGCGCTTTGCAGTTACGCGATTGGATCCGCCGATGCGTTTAGGGCGGCGTCAGTTAACAAACTTCTTTAAATGCGCGTGATCTGCTAGCGCGCCACAAACGATCGGCTACTTTGGTCGGTCAAGGCTGTGGACCGCAACCTGCGCAAGCTAGTTGAATTTCTGCGCGAGACATCCAAGCCGCGCGGAAATTCTTCAGGATAGCAGGCAACATGAAAGGAAAAGAGCAGGCACGGCGGATTCGAAGAACCACTTGGGATTCTACGAGCGATTGATCCCATCACAGACGAACAGACACACAAGAAAAATATTCGAAAATTTCCATCGGCAGCGAGCCGGATCGCCGATCATTGGTATCGGCACTCAGTACTGACCCGCACTCTCTTGTAGTGATCCAAGAAAACGCGAATCGAGGTCGGCATTCCTTCGACGAAAGCAAAACAGTCGATTTGGGATATTCACTTTATATCGAAGAGATGATAGGTCGAGTGCGGTCGAAGCGTGCAATGCGCGCCTAGATCACGAGGTCCGGTTGGGTTTGCCTCCATTTCCGGGCCTCGTTCAATCAAAGGGTCCTGCGCAGCTTCCGCTCGTCCATTTCCGCTGGTGCGAAGCCTCCGATCGTATCGCCATTGTCCGAGCAGTGTCGCGCCTCATCGCCGCGGCACCTCTGGCCGGTGCCGATCATCAGCGCCCACGCTTTGCCTAGCGCAACTGGGCGAGCAACGCGCGCCGATACGGTTTCGATCATCAGGCAAGCTGCCATGCAACAATCATTAGAGACGCAAGAATAAGCAAAACGATCATGTAAAGCAGAAGCTGAGATATCAAGTCACCATCACGTTCAAACATTATCCCCATCCGCTTTGCCCCGACCGAAATTGTACCAAACGAACATCATTGTCATTTCTCACCTGAGTGCGTCGTCTAGGCTTCACAATTTGCTTCGTTCAATCGATTAAATGCAACGAATCGTACATTCGCGCCCAAATCCTGCATCCGGCCAGCCTCTCCAGTGACCCCTGCGGTATTGGTTGTCGACCGCCAAGTGGTCACACTTGACGACGTCGCGGTCGGTTGAGCGACATCGCGAGCGGGCGGCCGTGACCAGATGCTCCGGCCAACCGTCGCACCTCGTTCGCATTGCTGTAACAGACCGCGCGCAGATTTCGCGCGCGCCGCAGCGACGTTAACGCGGCCCTCGCATCGCTCAAATTTCACACCAGGATAATGACAATGATCCTTCAAGCATTGCGCCCCTTGACCGGGCGTTCGCTCAAGCCCGGCCTTGCGCTCGCGCTGCTCGCCTCCACAGCGCTCGCCTCCGCGCCAGCGCGCGCAGGGGACGGCGATGTTCATTTCCACCGGGGTCATCTGCTGCTGAGTCGCACGGTCTATGACAGCAAGGCCCTAGCCTTCACGCCTGGCATCACCCAACTGCCGCCCAACTGCGTGGCGCCCAACTGCGTCACCGCGACCGCCGATGGTACCTATCCGGCAGTGTTCAGCAACGTTCTGGTCGACGGTTCCTTCGGCATCACCGCCAAGATCATGCTCGACGAGCTGCGGCTCGACGGCGATCACCTGCAATCGCTCGAGGTCCCGAACAGCACTGACCGCGGCACCACCGCCAACAAGGACCAGATGGTCACAAGCTTCCCGTCCAAGTCAGAGATTGCCCTCAACCTGTCGCTCGATCACAGCGTCGTTTCGTTCACGGGGTATCTCGCGCCGGTCGGCGCAGTCGACGTCTCTAGCTCCAATACGCCCGACGTCGTCGATCCGACCAATCCGGTGCCCGGCATCTACTCGCGGGTGATTGCCGATGTCGACGAGAATGGACACTTCCGCTTCACCGTTGTGCTTTTGACTTCCGATGCAAACCAAATTCGCGCTGCAGGCCGTGGAATCACGTTATAGTTAGGGCTCAACTGCAGGAGGGATTCCGCTCTATGTCTCAGGGAAAGACACCCCCGCCACCGCCTCCCACAACGGTCCAGAAGGGCATTCCGAGGCCGCCGCCGCCGCCTCCCAGGCCGATGCCCCGGGGGTAGTCAGCGGGACCAATAGGCCATCCAAATCAAAGCGGCTCCGACAAACGGAGCCGCGATGCCGCATAGGTATGCCCCGGTCAAATTCGCCGACGCGTAGGCGTTGTGCTTTTGATTGTGTGCAACGGTATCGTCTGCAATGTCTACGTAGGCTTTCGCCATAGCGTGCAGAGCTATATCGTGTTGGAGCGCCCACTTCCAAAATTCCGGCCTTCTGGAAGGGGGCAGGCCACAGCACCATGACTGCCTTGACGCATCCCAGGAACAAGCTGAAGGCTACTCCCCCAATCATCAAGCCAACATAGAGCGTCAGATTGTGCGCCTGCTGTAGAGCGATTGCGGCGGTGGTGAGGGCGACTATCACTGGCACGTAGACCGCCAGAACTCTCAGCGCGCGGTCATCTTGGAACAGGACCAGTTTGACGATTTGCTCTTCGTGGCGGGCGGTATCTTGAATCGCTTGTTTGGCTACCTCGTCCGCTGATGAGCTGAGTTGTTCGGGCGATGCCCAAGCATCGATCGGTGTGCCCGGCATAGTAAAATCCCCCACAATCTAACTCAGCCGCTGAGTGACCCGATAGCCGCGCTCTTCTAAGCAGCGACTCACAGGCGCGCCAAGCTGTATCCAGCCGCCATTGCGGGCCTGTTCCTGGCAAGCCGCGAGATCATCCGGATATCTGGTTTGATCAACACCCCGTATGTCCACAGTGGGCGGGGTGTTGACGGTGTTTACCGCGCACCCGCCAAGCGTCAGGCAGCCTAAAAGCAATGTCTTTCGCATAAAAATCCCCCGCGCAATCTAAGCGCGGGGGACAATCTTGAATAGGATTATTTTCCGCAGTCAGTGAACGGTTGAGGCTTCGACGCTAGCCAGCAGAGCTATCGCCGAAAGTTGGTGAAGGCGGCATATCGTGGGAGTGCTTGACGCCTCCACTTCTCCACCGAAGGAGCGATATGCCGTGTCCAACGATAACGTCACCAAGCTGATTCAGCCAGGAGGGTTCGACGATCCACTCACC
>NZ_JBANBA010000218.1:0-4941 GCF_059803475.1 Bradyrhizobium sp. UFLA05-89
TCTTGCACAATCGAATACTTACTCACGTCAAAATCACAGCGACAGATCAATCGCTTCCGAATTCTTCACGAGCGACTTCGTAGGGCGGAATGGCGAAGCGTCATCCGCCAAGTGTGCCTTGCGAACAAAAAGGGCGGGTTAGCTTCGCTAACCCGCCCTACGCACTCCAATGGCCTTGAATGGGAGTGCCGCGGCTGAGCGCTTTGGCATGCGCAAGATCCCCTCGCCAGGCGAGGTTTGCTTGAGTTCAGTTGCCCTCGAACTTGAACGACACGTTGAGTTTGGCGCGATAGGCTTCCACTTTCCCCTTCGCGTCCAGCTGCATATCGAGTTTGATGACCTCGGCGACGCGAAGGTCCCTCAGGGATTTTGCGGCTTGCTCGACCGCGTTGCTGGCGGCCTTTTCCCAGGAGTCAGTGCTGGTACCGATCAGTTCTATGACCTTGTAGATGCTCTCAGGCATGTCGTTCTCCCGTTCGGTATGAAGCAGGAAGCAGGTGCTCCCTGCCGCCCTCGAACCTAGCACGGATCGGCGCTCAGAGGACGCGCATGTCGCAGGGCTGACGGGCCCAGGCCGCTTGGCGGTGCTGTGGTGCCCGCTATCGAGGGAGAGCCGCAACGGCGGCGCCGTGAACCGCTAGCCCGTATTCCTGACCGCTTCAGCCAGCATGGCGTAAAGCTGGCGCTTGCTGAATTCCTTGGGCTGCTTGTCTGTTGTCTTGCGCGAGACCTTCTTTGCTGCCGGCTGGGCGCAGGCAGCCGACAACACCGCCTCTTGCCTCCGGACCGACCTTATCTGGGGTTTTGCCGTTGGCGGCTTGTGGCCGCGCTTCAGACCCAAGCGAGTTAGCATGCCGCAGACTGCGTTACGGCTACACCCGAGACGGCGCGCGATCTGCGCGGCACTCTGGCCTTGGCCCCAGAGTCTTTTGAGCAGCGCTACGTCTTTCGCATCCCAACTCATGGGAGATATTGTACGCCACTGCCATCCACTATTCTAGTCTTCGTCCGGTTCGCGTACGACCGCCGGTTCGTCGTCCTCGTCCTCTTCTTCCTCATCGTCCTCCTCGTCCTCTTCATCGTCATCAGGATCCCGGGGCGGCATCGTGCTGCCCTTGATCACCAGGCGACTTCCATCCATCAAGCTGGCGAGAAACTCTTCGGGGGCGTTTGGCTTCATATTGTTGCTCCTCTGGTCTGGAGCTAGAGAGCGCCGGTGGTTAACGGGCCGGACGTCTCGCTATTGTGGGGCCGACGGATTGTCGATGCAGGCCCGTCGCTTCGGCTGCATTGAGCCACGACAACTTATAGCCCATCTTTCGCAGCAGGTCTTCCGCCACGCAATGTCTGCACCGGCCTCGACACCCGGCAAGGAAGGCTGCTGGTATGGGTTCCTCCACGGGCTCGTTTGCTGCGGAGGATCGCCGATGCGGTCGGCTAAACCCACCCTCCCCGCGCCATGATGGCCGCACAGAGCAGGATGACGACGATCGCCGCGAGCTCGCCATGGATGATCGACGTCACCAGCCGCCTGCGTTTCGCGTCGATCACCGGCGCCTTACCCGCCTTGATCGCCGCGGTCCAGGACAGGAATTCCCGTGTCGGAATGATCGACAGCAGGCCGATGATGATGAACAGCGAGAACTTGGTCATGAAGGCGTGACTGTGCAGGTAGTAGTCGGAGCCCTTCTCAAAGAAGAACACCCGCAACGACCCGACCACGAACAGCGCGCCGGCCGCGATGCCGAGCACGAGATCGGTGCGCTGGAGCCTGCGTGCCGACTCCATCGTCAACTCCTGCCGGATCAGCGTGAACTCGATCGCGACTGCCGCAACCAGCGTGAAGGCGCAGAGATGGTGCAGGAAGGCGAACAGCGTGGACATGGCTGGATTTCCCCGGACGGACGTCGATCTCGTCTGCCGCAATGATATAGGCAGTTCCCGCCAATGAAAAATGACGCGAGAGCGGTCGTCGAGGCTGCAAACCCGCCGCTTCTATCGCCACGGAAAGCCGGCGGGTTACGCTGACGCTAACCCATCCTACGCACCGCGCACGTGGCCGCAACTCACATCAACTTCATCGGCGCATCGTGCACCACGCGTAGATTGATCCGGCTGATCAACTCCGCCCGTAGCGCCTCGGCAGCGCTGATCGCGGCGTCGGTCTGGCGCAGCGTGCTGACGTTCGATCCCAGCGACACGATGCCGCCGAGCACCAAGGCAATCGATCCGAGCGCTGCGACCTGACCGGATCCGATCAGGCCGAGGATCGTGACGAGCAGCAATCCGCCGCCACCCGCGATCGCGATCTTCGAGGCCAGAATGAACTTCCGGCATCGTTCGGCGATCTCGGCCAACGCCTCGATCCGCGCTTCGATGTCTGAAATCTCGTCGGTCGGGTCGTCTTCGGTCATCAGGTTCAGGATCGAATCTGTAGGGTGGGTGAGCGTAGCGTAACCCACCGACACTCTGACACGCGGTCGGTTCAGCCGGTGGGTTGTGCTTCCACCTTCGCTCTTCGAGCTACGGCGGACAAGTCGCTAACCCACCCTAGGCTCCCCCTCACAACGGCAAATTGTCGTGCTTCTTCGCGGGAATCTCGACCTTCTTATCCCTCAGCATCGCCAGCGCCCGCGCGATCCGCCGCCGGGTCGAGTGTGGCATGATGACGTCGTCGATATAGCCACGCTCCGCCGCAATGAACGGTGACAGGAAGCGGTCTTCGTATTCCTTGGTGCGAGCGGCGATCTTGTCGGGGTCGCCGATGTCTGCGCGGAAGATGATCTCGACCGCGCCCTTGGCGCCCATCACCGCGATCTGGGCGGTCGGCCAGGCGTAGTTCATGTCGGCGCCGATCTCCTTGGAGGCCATGACGTCGAAGGCGCCGCCATAGGCCTTGCGGGTGATGATGGTCACCAGTGGAACGGTGCACTGCGAATACGCGAACAGCAGCTTGGCGCCGTGCTTGATCAGGCCGCCATATTCCTGCGCGGTGCCCGGCAGGAAGCCCGGCACGTCGACGAAGGTGACGATAGGGATGTTGAAGGCATCGCAGAAGCGGACGAAGCGCGCGGCTTTGCGCGATGCGTCGCTGTCGAGCACGCCGGCCAGCACCATCGGCTGGTTGGCGACGAAGCCGACGGTGCGGCCTGCGATACGGCCAAAGCCGGTGATGATGTTCCTGGCGAAGGCTTCCGAGATCTCGAAGAAGTCACCCTCATCCACGACCTTCAGCACCAGCTCCTTCATGTCGTAGGGCTTGTTCGGATTGTCGGGGATCAGCGTGTCCAGGGACATGTCGATCCGCTCGATGGAATCGAAGCTCGGCCATTCCGGCACGCCGTCGCTGTTGTTCGACGGCAGGAAGTCGATCAGGCGGCGCATCTGGAGGATCGCCTCGACGTCGTTCTCGAACGCGCCGTCGGAAATCGAGGAGCGTGTGGTGTGCACGGAGGCGCCGCCCAGCTCCTCGGCCGTGACCACCTCGTTGGTAACGGTCTTCACCACGTCGGGGCCGGTGACGAACATGTAGCTGGTGTTCTTCACCATGAAGATGAAGTCAGTCATGGCCGGCGAATAGACATCGCCGCCGGCGCAGGGCCCCATGATGACGGAGATCTGCGGGATCACGCCGGAGGCGATGACATTGCGGCGGAAGACGTAGGAGTAGCCCGCGAGCGCCGCGACGCCCTCCTGGATGCGCGCGCCACCCGCATCATAAAGGCCGATGATTGGCGCCCTCGCCTTCATCGCCATGTCCTGAAGTTTTGTAATTTTCAGCGCATGGGTCTCCGAAAGAGAACCGCCGAACACCGTAAAATCCTTTGCGAACACAAAAGTCTTGCGGCCGTTGACGGTGCCCCAGCCGGTGACGACGCCGTCGCCCGGCACCTTGCTCTTCTCCATGCCGAACTCGATGGAGCGGTGCTCGACGAACATGTCGAACTCCTCGAACGATCCCTTGTCGAGCAGCAGCTCGATGCGCTCGCGCGCGGTCAGCTTGCCGCGGGCGTGCTGCGCCTCGATGCGCTTCTCCCCGCCACCGAGCTTGGCGCCGGCGCGGCGTTCTTCAAGGGCGTCCAGGATATGCTTCATTTGCTCCCGCCAGTTCTTAAAGGTGCGATTGGCTGCGGGTTCTAACACGGCATTTTGCGGGCCGGAAAGCCGCTTTGCGCATGCCCGCCGCGCCCGGACGGGCTAAAAAGCCCAAGGAATTACAAGGGCCTATCCCAGGAGATTCAGATGGACGATGCAGTCACGGCAACTGGCGAGGTGACCGGCGGCGTCAAGGTCCTGCTCCGGCTGGAGGGGCTGACGCTGTTTGCCGGCATGATGCTGCTCTATGCGGTCTGGGGCGGGTCGTGGCTGGTCTTCGCCCTGCTCATCTTGGCGCCGGATCTCAGCTTCCTGGCATACCTCGCCGACAGCCGGTCCGGCGCGATCGTCTACAATGCCGCACACAGCTACATGATCCCGGTAGCACTGCTAACGGTGGGCTTTGCGCTGGAATGGCCGCTCCTGCTCTCCATCGCCATGATCTGGCTCGCCCATATCGGCATCGACCGGGCGCTGGGTTACGGCCTGAAATATCAGGCCGGCTTCGGCTTCACCCATCTGGGGCGGATCGGACGCATGGGGAAAGCGTGAATGGCAGGCCCGGGCCGCGCCTTTGCCCGCGATTTGGGCCTTTGGGGCGGATTGACCGTGGTCGCCGTGCCGATCGTGATGCTTCGGCTTGCCCGCTCGCAGTTCGATATCCTGTCGGACGGCTTTGCCAAAAACGGCGACGTGATCTCGCGCGCCATCAGCGAGATCGGCGGCTGCGCGATCGACCAGGCGCTGGCGGGAAAGCAGCCGTAGATTCCTAAAGCGGGATGGGGTTAGGTTGAATCGATTTGGGATTCCCAAATCAGCTTGTTTCTGATTCACCATGCTGGCTGG